>CACYET010000026.1 GCA_902773515.1 uncultured Eubacteriales bacterium
CATTCGTTGTATTGTTGCGATATGCACAGATCCTTCGCTACGCTCAGGATGACAGGTTCGCTGGTGCCCTGTCGTTGTCATCCTGAGCGAAGCGAAGGATCTTTAATGCATGTAATCAGCATCAGCTAGTAGATCTCCCGGATCTCCTCCGCGCCGGTGTCCCTCTTGAATTGCTCGAGGCCCTTCTGGCCGTCGAGGCGCATCAGGTCGGTGAACTTGCCGGTGCGCCGGTCGATGAAGCCCGCGGTCATCTCCCCGGTGCAGATGCTCTTGCGCACGGCGGGCTGCTGCGTTTCGGGGTCGTAGGGTATGGCCGGGGCCTTGGGTTTGCGCTTGAACAGCGACATGGCGATTCCTCCCATCGCGAACTATTTTGCGTCGTTCGGGGCCTTCTTGCCGGTCGGCAGCTGGACGAGTACGATCGCGACGAACATCACGACGCAGCCGATCCCCTCGCGCGCGCTCATGCGCTCGCCGATCAGCAGCGCCCCGGCGAGCACCGCAAACACGGATTCCAGGCTCATCAGCAGCGAGGCGACGGTGGGGTCGGTCCAGCGCTGGGCGACGATCTGCAGCGTGTAGCCCACGCCGCCGGAGATCAGCCCGCAGTAGCAGATCGGCACGGCGGCCGAGGCCACCTTCTCCCAGCTGGGCTGCTCGGCGATGAACGCGGCGATGACACAGATCACCGTGGCGCTGGCGAACTGGATCGCGGACATGCGGATGGGGTCGGCGCGCGGCACGAAGCGGTCACAGCAGAGGATGTGGCCGCTGAACAGCACCGCGCAGACGCACACCAGCGCGTCGCCCCGCGTGAGGCTGAACGTCTCCGTGACGCACAGCAGGTACATGCCCACGACGCCCAGCGCCACCGCCAGCCACACCAGCAGGCCGTTGCGCTGCTTAAACAGGATCGCGGCGAGGATCGGCACCAGCAGCATGTACATGGCCGTGATGAATCCCGCCTTCCCGGCGGTGGTGGTGACGATGCCCATCTGCTGGAAGATGCTGGCCGCCGCCAGGAACGCGCCGCAGAGGACGCCGCCGACGATAGAATTGCGGTTCACCGCCGCGGCGTCCGCGCGGGGCTTTTCGCGCCTGGAGAGGATCAGCGCCAGCGCGCCGACCGCCACCGCCGCCAGCGCCATCCGCGCGGCGGAGAACGTCAGCGGTTCGATGCGCTCCATGCCCACGCGCTGGGCCACGAACGCCGTGCCCCAGATCATCGCCGTCAGCGCCAGCAGCGCGTTGCCCAGCATCCGCCGCCGCGCGGCCTTTGACTGCGTCTCACTCATGTCCATCATTCCCCCGTTCAAAAGGCGTCTTCGAAGGCGCGTCGTGCGCGCCGATCACTTTCTCGAACCAGGCCACGTCGTACCACCGGCCGAACTTGTAGCCGCATCGGTGGAAGCGGCCCGCCTCGGCAAACCCCAGCTTTTCGTGGAAGCGCGCGCTGGCGAACGTCAGGTATTCGTCCTCGCCGTCGGAGGGCACGGCCACGCAGGCGTAGAGGTTGCGCATGCCGCGCCGCCGCAGCTCGTCCTCCAGCGCCGCGTAGAGTTTGCGCCCCAGCCCCCGGCCGTGCGCGCCCCTGTCGAGGTAGATCGAGGCCTCGCAGGACCAGCTGTAGGCCGCGCGCCTGTACAGCGGCCCGGCGTAGGCGTAGCCCAGCAGGGTCCCGTCCTCCTCCAGCGTCAGCCACGGATAGCGCCGCGTCGTGGCCTCGACGCGCCCGGCGAACTCGCCAGGGCCCGGCGCGTCGTACTCGAACGTGATCGCGGTGTGCTCCACGTACCAGGCGTAGATCTCCAGCATCCGCGGGGCGTCCGCGGGCGTCGCCGGGCGGATCGTCAGCGGCGCATCCATACGCACATCTCCCCGACCCCGCGGTTGGCCCAGCTGTAGTACGGTACGAAGGTGAGCTTCGCCGGCTCCGTCCGCACGGGCAGCGCCGCGCTGTAGAGCGCGTCGCCCCAGCCCGCGTCCGTCTCGCGCAGGCCGTCCGTGCGCACTTCCACGATACCGCCCAGCTTGTCCGGCAGCCATTCGATCTCAAAGTCCTCGCCCTTCGCGTCGCCGAGGCGCGCCAGGTGCAGGTCCTTTCCGTTGTCGGCATCCTCGAGGCAGTACACCAGCGGGCCACGGCACACGGCGACCTTCCCGGCGTCCTCGCGCACGCGCGGGTTGGCCCGCACCAGCCGCACCGGCATGTCCATGCTCAGCGCCAGCTGGTCGCCGTCCTCCCAGACGCGTCGCACGCACGCGTAGCCGTCCACCGCGTCGGCCTCCACGGCCTCGCCGTTCACGGACAGCTGCCAGCGCGCGCACCAGCCGGGGACGCGCAGGTGCAGCGCGAACGGCGCGGGGCGGTCCGTGCGCACGGTGAAGGCGGCGTCGCCCTCCCAGGGATAGTTCGTCTGCGTCACGAGCGTCACGCGCCCTTCGCCGAGCGCGAATTCCACCGAACCGCCCGCGTACAGGTGCACGTAGATGTCGTCGCCGTCGCGGGTATAGAGGTAGTCCTCCAGCGAAGCCAGCAGCCGGATGATGTTCGGCGGGCAGCAGGCGCAGCCGAACCAGCGCTGGCGCTCGGGCTTCACATGGCGCTTGTGAGCGTCCTTCTCGCAGGCGATGGGCTGCACCTCCAGCGGGTTGACGTAGAAGAAGCGCTTGCCGTCCAGCTGCATGCCGCTGAGCGCGCCGTTGTAGAGCGCGCGCTCCATGACGTCGGCGTACTCGCCCTTCTTCTCCAGCGCCAGCATCCGCCGCGCGAAGAACACCAGGCCGACGGCGGCGCAGGTCTCGCCGTAGACGGTGTCGTTGGGCAGGTCGTAGTCGAACGTGAAGGACTCGCCGTATTCCGAGGAGCCGACGGCCCCGGTGACGTACATCCGCCTGCGCACGGTGCTCTGCCACAGCCGCCGGCAGACATCGGCCAGCGCCGCGTCGCCCCTCGCCCGGGCCACGTCCGCCGCGCCGGAATAGAGGTACATCGCCCGCACGGCGTGGCCCTCGGCGTCCGCCTGCTCCATGAAGGGGATTCCTGCCTGGTAGTA
Organism: uncultured Eubacteriales bacterium; assembly: GCA_902773515.1. Lineage (GTDB taxonomy): Bacteria > Bacillota > Clostridia > Christensenellales > Aristaeellaceae > UBA2862. Next base: position 3,057 of record CACYET010000026.1, read on the forward strand.
CTGGTACAGGAAGGGGCTGTCCTTCCAGTAGAAGGCGTTGCCGTTCTTCCTGTCCTCCTCCTCGAAGTAGAGGGGCGCCGCGCCGCGCTGGCGCACAAAGTATTCGGCCAGGCGCAGGTGCTTCTCGTCGCCGGTGACGCCGTAGAGCCGCATCAGCGCCATCTCGATCACCGGGTGGCCGGGATAGCCGTGCAGCTTGCCGTCCTCGGGGCCGATGACGCCGTCTATGTGATCGACGAGGCGCAGCACGGCGTCCAGCAGCGCGCGCTTGCCGGTGGCCTGGAAGTATGCCACAGCGGCCTCGATCATGTGGCCCGCGACGTAAAGCTCGTGGTTGTCCTTCAGGTTCGTCCAGCGCCCGTCCAGGCCGTTGACGATGTAGTAGGTGTCCATGTAGCCGTCCGGCCGCTGGGCGTCGACCACGTCCTGGATCGCGCCGTCGGCGACGGCCTCCAGCGCCGGATCCGGATGCCAGCGCAGGCTGTAGGCGACAGCCTCCAGCCACTTGGCCGCGTCGCTGTCCTGGAACACGCAGCCCTCGAAGCCGCCCTGCTCCCTGCCCGCCGCGACGCGGAAGTTGTGCATGCAATGGCTGGGCTCCGCGCCCTCGATTTCGTCGTTCAGCGCCCTCCACTGGTAGGGAATGCCCTCCCGCACCGCCGTCTCGCGAAACGCGGACCAGAAGCCCCGGTCGATCTTCGCGCCGTACAAGGTCTCTCCGCAGCCTGCCATCGATGATACCCCCGTTCAATATGTGTTGTCAGCAGTATACACCCGCCGGGGCGGGGTTGTAAAGGTGGATTCCGCGCGATTCTGATATTGAAAAATCGCGCCGCGTGCGGTATGATAGTGTCATCAACGATGTTTGGAGCGTAGAGCATGACGAGGCGACTGCTGATCCTTATGCTGGTGCTGCTGCTGGCGGCGCACCCCGCACTCGCGGAAGTGACGGAGCCCGCCGCCGAGCCCGCGCCGCTGGAAGTGGGCGAGATCGACCTGGCCGACCCCGGGGAGGAGCCCGCACCGGAGGCGACCCCGGAGCCCGTCGCGGAGGCGACGCCGCTTCCCACGCTGGAGCCGGGCTCGCTGAACTACCCCGCCGGGAAGGTGAACTTCGAGGGGGAGATCTGGTCGATCCTCACCCGGCGCTGGAAGCTCGCGGACTACCAGGCCGCGGGGCTGATGAGCAGCCTCTACGCCGAGAGCAGCTTTTGCCCCTACAACGCGCAGGGTCGGGACGGCGTGGACAACCGCACGGATTACCGCTACCGCGTCGGCGACGGCGTGGGCTTCGGCCTGTGCCAGTGGACCAGCCCGGGCCGAAAGGCCGCGCTCAGGCACTACGCCGAGGCGTGCGGCGACGCGAACCTGGTGTGGGACTTCGACATCCAGATGAGCTACATGGAGGGCGAGCTGGATTTCGACGCGCTGAAGGCAACGCAAACGCTGTACGAGGCGACGGAGTGGACGGTGCTGCGCTTCGAGCGCCCCAATCAGGCCTACAGGAACTCCTGGCCCGGCTCCCGCTACGGCATCGCACTGCAGATCTTCGAGGCGCACACCGGCAAGCCCTACGACGAGCCCGAGCTGGCCTTCGACGCGAATACCGGGGACGGCGCAGACGCGCTGGAGGGCTTCGACCTCTCTGCGGGTGGCGAGCTGGACGTGACGAGCAACTACTACTGGCGCCTGTATTCCTGCCCGCTGTGGGCGAAGGCCACTTCCCCCAGCGTCTACGACCCCGACAAGTGGGGCCCGTGCGCCTGCGGCTACGGCGGCACGACGACGATCCGCCTGGACGTGCCGATCCCCCCGGCGGTGCGCGAGGGCGAGCTGGTGTTCAAGATCTACCGCGACGGCGGGGAGAAGATCTCCGTGCCGATCACCTACGCCGGGCCGAGCCTCGCCGCCTTCATCGCCAAGCGGCTCGAGCCTTTCTTCGCCCTGTGGAAAGCGGCGCTGTTATTCGCGTGACGGCGCCCTTTTTTCTATGGACAAAACCCGATCCATATGTTAAAATATACTTAACAGGGGCGCTGCCCCGCAGGCGACAGAATTTTCAATCCAAATTTTCATTAAGGAGAGAGAGCTTATGTCTGAACAAGCCACGCGCAAAATCGCCTTCATCGGCTCGGAGAGCTATCCCTTCGTAAAGACCGGCGGCCTGGGCGACGTGATGTACGCCCTGCCCCGCTCGCTGATCCGCCAGGACTGCGAGGTCCGCGTCATCATGCCCTACTACAACTGCATCCCCCAGAAGTTCAAGGACAAGATGCGCTTCCTGGGCTCGTTCATGATGGACCTGTGCCAGGATGGCCGCGCCTTCTTCGTGGGCATTATGGAGACGGAGCTGGACGGCGTGGTGTACGACTTCATCGAAAACCGCGAGTTCTTTGACTGGGGCAATCCCTACACCGGCCTGTGGGAGGACATCCCCAAGTTCTGCTTCTTCTCAAAGGCGGCGCTGGCGGCGCTGAACTACCTGGAGTGGTCGCCGGACATCATCCACTGCCACGACTGGCAGGCCGCGCTGGTGCCGGTCTACCTGCGCACGCGCTTCGCGCCCACGCCCGTGGGCCGCGCCCGCAGCATCCTGACGATCCACAACCTGCGCTTCCAGGGCATTTGCAGCATCGGCCATTTGAAGTACTGGACGGGCCTGCCGGACTACCTGTTCGACTATCCGGTGTTCAAGCAGAGCGAGGAGGAGGCCAACATGTTCAAGGGCGGCCTGGCCTACGCCGACCGCGTGACCACCGTGTCCGACACCTACGCGCAGGAGATCCAGACCGGCTTCTACGGCGAGGGCCTGGACGGGCACCTGCGCTACCACCGCGAAAAGCTGCACGGCATCGTCAACGGCATCGACGTGGACATCTGGAACAGCGCCAGCGACGAGCTGCTGCCCGCGCCCTACGACGCGTCGAACGTGCTTGAGAAGAAGCCCGAGAACAAGCGGGCCCTGCAGGACCGGCTGGGCCTGGAGGAGGACGACAAGAAGTTCGTGCTGGGCCTGGTGTCGCGGCTGACGGACCAGAAGGGCCTGGACCTGGTGAACGTCGTGTTCGAGGAATTGCTCGACGAGAACACGCAGGTGGTGATCCTCGGCACCGGCGACCCGCGCTACGAGGGCGCGTTCCGCTACTACGAGAGCCAGAACCCCGGCCAGGTGTGCGCCTACATCCAGTACAACGAATCGCTGGCGCACCAGATCTACGCCGGGTGCGACGCGCTGATGGTGCCCAGCCTGTTCGAGCCCTGCGGCCTGACGCAGCTGATCGCGATGCGCTACGGCACCGTGCCGATCGTGCGCGAGACCGGCGGCCTGAAGGACACCGTGGAGCCCTACAACCAGTACACCGACGAGGGCAACGGCTTCACGTTCGACCGCTACGAGGCGGACCTGCTCCTGGACGCCGTGAACCGCGCGAAGGAGCTGTACCTGACCGACCGCGCGCGCTGGGACGAGATGGTGCTGCGCGACATGGCCAAGGACGTGTCGTGGGAGAATTCCGCCAAGCAATACCTGGCGCTCTATGATGAATTGAGAGAGCAGGAGTAAATCGCTGGAATAAATCAGGACCACCGGTTAAACCGGTGGTCCTGATTTATTCCAGCGTGAAGCTCAACAGCGACGTTCCGCCGTGGCCGTGATACGTGAAGTACAGGGCGTGCACGCCGTCGGGCAGGCGCACGTCGGCGGTGGTGTCGCGCCAGTTGGCGCTGTGCGGCACGGGGACGCGGCCCAGCTCCTCGCCGTCCCAGGCGGTCTTGACGCTGAAGTAGCCCGTCGCGTAGCCGCGGGTGCGCACGGTGATGCGCGTGACGTTCTTGAAGTTGAAGTACTTGAAGCCGCAGGTGGCGGTCTCGGTCAGGTTCAGTATGTAGCCCGGTTCCTCGTCGCCATCCCGGCCGTCCTGCGTGAGGATCGGATAGCAGCTGTCCAGCCAGAGGCCGTCGCCGCCGGGGCCGCCGGTGTACATGTGCTCGCGGCTGGTGAACAGGTTGCAGGCAATGTGCGCTGGGTAGGTTCCCCGCCCGATCAGCGGGCCGCCGTTGAGGCCGCAGGAGGTCATCTCCGCCTGCACGAAGCTGCCGTCCGGGTTCATGTGGATCGGCTCGGCCATGGCCTGGCGCGAGAAGTTGGTGCCGTTCGTGTGGCGGTGGTAGAAGATGTAGTATTTCCCGTTGATCTCCGCCAGCCCGCCGTGGTTGTTGGCGCAGTAGAGCATCGGCTTTTCGGCGGGCTTGTAGCTGTCGATGTGCAGGTCGCAATTGCTCACCAGCACGCCGCGGTAGGTAAAGCCGCCGTCGGGGCGGTCGCTGGTGGCGTAGCATAGCTCGTGCATCACCACGGAGGAGTAGACGAAGTAGTACAGGTCGCCGAACTTGCGGATGGACGAGGCCTCAAAGAACTCGTGCCCCTCGAAGCCGCTGCCCGCGGCGTAGGGCTTGCTGGGCAGCAGCGTGCGCGGGCCCTCGACGACGGTGAGCATATCCGGGCCGAGGCGCGTGACCATCGGTCCGTGGCGCGAGGGGTCCCACGGGCCGCAGAAGCCGGTGTAGAGCCAGGTGGTCTCCCCCTCCGTCAGCACGCCGGGGTCGAACTGCGGCTCGTCGCCCGCGCGCTCGCCCAGGCGCGTGCCGTCCGGGTGGCGCACGTAGCCGAGGAACTCGTACTTCCCCGCCGGCTCGTCGCACACCGCCACGGACACGTAGCAGAACTTGTCGATCACGTAGTACAGGTAGTAGCGGCCGTCCGGGCCGCGGGTGACGTCCGGCGCGTAGAGGCAGCCGTCGCCGTCGGCGTTGTCGGGATCGTCGGTCTTCCTGAAGATCACGCCCTCGTAGCGCCAGTCGGCCAAATTATTGACCGGCGCGGACCAGCACACGTAGTCGTTCAGGCAGTAGGCGTGGCCGCGAAAGCGGTCGTGGGAGCCGTAGACGTACACGCGGTCGCCGTACACGTGCGGCTCGCCGTCGGGGATGTACTCCCAGCTGGGCAGGTAGGGGTTGAAGGCCTGCATGGTCATGTCCTCCTTATAGCATCACTTTCGGATAAAGCGCGCATCCGACGGGTTTTCATCCACGCCGACAAAGCGCTCCACCGTCATGTGCAGATCGTACTTCTCCCGCAGCGCGGCGATCGTCGCCATCATCGGCGAGGCGTGGTGGGCGTCGATGGCGGCCTGGTCGATCCAGCTGTCGATGAGCAGCACCGTCTCGGGGTCATCGAGGCTTGCGTAGTACTCGTAGCGCAGGTTGCCGGGCTCGGCGCGGATGGCCGCCACTGTACCAGAAGCCGTCATCTCCTCGGCGAATGCCCGCGCCGCGCCGCCCGCGCCCTTGTATCTCAGGTTGACCGTGATCATTCGTCGCACCTCCGCATCTGTCCCGATCATTCGCCTTTATTATACATATGCGGCGCGGGATTGTCCACCTTCTCGATGAATAAGCGCATAAACTGAATTTTCACGAATCAAAATTGCAAATTTCCGCGAATTGTGCGGGCTTTTTCTTGACAAAATGGATAATTGAAGGTATAATAGATTCCAACGTATGAAAATGCGGAACATTATAAGGAGGCTATACCATGAAGAAACTGCTTGCTCTGCTCATGGCCATGCTGATGGTTGTGGGCCTGTTCACCGTCGCGATGGCGGATGCCGCCCCCGCGTACAAGATCGCCATCATGACCGGCACCACCTCTCAGGGTGAGGAAGAATACTATGCCGCCAACACCCTGGCGGAGCAGTATCCCGGCATGGTCATCCACGACACCTATCCCGACGCCTTCTCCTCTGAGGTTGAGACGACCATCTCCAAGCTGATCGCCTTCGCCAGCGACCCCGACGTCAAGGCCATCATCTTCGTGCAGGCCGTTCAGGGCGCCACCGCCGCCTTCACCCAGATCAAGGGCGATATGGGCCGCGACGACATCCTGCTGATCTCCGGCGTTCCCGCCGAGGACCCGGCCGACATCTCCGCTGTTTCCGACATCGTGCTCGCCAACGACGAGATCGGCTGCGGCTATCAGGTCGCTGACCTGGCCAGCCAGTGGGGCTGCGAGGTGCTGGTGCACTACAGCTTCGCGCGTCACCTGTCCTATGAGACCATCGTCGCCAAGCGCGACGCCATGAAGGCCACCGCCGAGGGCTACGGCATCGAGTTCGTCGAGCGCGACTGCCCCGACCCGACCGGCGACGCAGGCATGTCCGGTGCCCAGGCGGCCGTCCTGGAAGACATCCCGAAGGTCATGGAAGAGTACGCCGGCAAGAAGGTGTGCTTCTACTGCACCAACTGCGGCCTGCAGGTGGCCCTGCAGCAGGCGATCGTGAACGAGCCGAACGCCTACTACGCGCTGCCCTGCTGCCCCAGCCCCTATCACGGCTTCCAGGAGGCCTTCGGCCTGACCGCCACCTACGGCGACATCGAGGGCGCCATCAAGAACCTGGCCACCTACCTGAACGAGCATGACGCCGTTGGCCGCTTCTCCACCTGGAGCCTGCCCGTGAACATGTCCATGATCAACGCCGGCTTCGAGTATGCCTGCGCCTATGCCGAGGGCAACACCGACGGCAAGGTGGACATGGACGTGCTGAACGAGTGCTTCGTCGACGCCACCGGCAGCGAGATCGAGCTGGGCACCTACGTGGACGCCGAGGGCAACGAGTATGCCAACTACCTGCTGATCGCCCTGGAGCCCATCGACTTCGCGGACTACCTGGACTGATCGACATCTGAACCGCAAGCTGTCCGGGACACCGGTTTCCGGCGTTCCGGACAGCTTTTCTCATGTTCAACCGTGAGCGCCTTAAAAAGCGAGACGAGCGAATTTTCCGATGGACGCGGGAGGCGATGTCGCCGCCGGCGTGCGTCGGAAAGCTCACCCGCGGCACCGCAGAAGCCCTGCGGCGCTGTTGTTGTTTATTCTATGTCCGCCCTCCCGAGGATCGGCGGGGGTCGTAAAAGGAGTTGTAGCTGTTGGCAAACGAATTTGTGCTGGAAATGAACCATATCACAAAGGCGTATGGTTCCAACGCCGTGCTCAAGGACGTGACGCTGCGCATCCGCCCGGGCGAGATCCACGCGCTGCTGGGCGAGAACGGCGCGGGCAAGTCCACGCTGATGAACGTGCTGTTCGGCATGCCGGTGATCCACACCACCGGCGGCTTCGAGGGCGAGGTCGTGTTTGACGGCCAGCCCGTCAGCATCGCCTCGCCCATGGACGCCATGAGCAAGGGCATCGGCATGGTGCACCAGGAGTTCATGCTGATCCCCGGCTTCAGCGTCACCGACAACATCAAGCTGAACCGCGAGATCACCAAGCCCTGGCCCGTCAGCCGCGTGCTCGGCAAGGATTTGGAATTCCTCGACACGAAGGCCATGTCCGCCGACGCCCGCCGTGCGCTGGACGCCGTGGGCATGAGCATCGAGGAGTATACGCTTGTCAGCGGCCTGCCCATCGGCCACATGCAGTTCATCGAGATCGCGCGCGAGATCGACAAGTCCGGCATGAAGCTGCTGGTGTTCGACGAGCCCACCGCCGTGCTGACGGAGAGCGAGGCTCAACAGCTGCTGGACGTGATGAAGAAGATCGCGGCGCAGGGCATCGCCATCATATTCATCACCCACCGCCTGGACGAGGTGATGGACGCGGCGGACACGATCACCATATTGCGCGACGGCACGCTGGTGACGACGCTGCCCAAGGCCGAGACCACCGCTGAAAAGCTGGCGGGCCTGATGATCGGCCGCGGCAGCGAGGGCGTGATCCACGTGGACAAGACCGACCGCGAGATCGTCGGCGGCACGGCCATGAGCATCCGCGACCTGTGGGTGGGCATGCCCGGCGAGGCGGTCCGCGGCGTGAACCTGGACGTGCGCGAGGGCGAGATCCTCGGCATCGGCGGCCTGGCCGGCCAGGGCAAGATCGGCATCCCCAACGGCATCATGGGCCTCTACGAGGCCAGGGGCGAGGTGACCTTCAACGGCCAGAAGCTGCCCCTGGGCGACGCGGACGCGGTGCTGCGCGCGGGCCTGGCGATGGTGAGCGAGGATCGCCGCGGCGTGGGCCTGCTGCTGGACCAGTCCATCGAGGACAACATCGTATTCACCGCCATGCAGGTGCACGGCGATTTCCTCAAGGGATTTTTGAAGCAGAAGGATTCCGGCGCGATCCGCAGGCACGCGGAGGAGATGATCAAGGAGCTGGACATCCGCTGCACCTCCCCCACCCAGCCGGTGGGCACGCTGTCCGGCGGCAATCAGCAGAAGGTGTGCGTGGCGCGGGCGCTGACGATGAACCCGAAGTTCCTGTTCGTCTCCGAGCCCACGCGCGGCATCGACATCGGCGCCAAGCAGCTTGTGCTGGAGACGCTGGTGAAGCTGAACCGGGAGCAGAACATGACCATCGTCATGGTGTCATCGGAGCTGCAGGAGCTCAGAAGCATCTGTGACCGCATCGCCATCGTCGCCGAGGGCAAGGTGGTGGACATCCTCCGCGCGGAGGATTCCGACACGGCGTTCGGCCTGGCGATGTCCGGCAAGAGAGCAAAGGAAGGTGAGTTGGCATGAGCGAACGCGTTGCGGGCAAGGCCGAGAGGAAGCGGGGCAGCCGCTTCTGGGCATCGATCGTGCTGTTCGCGCTTGCCGGCATACTGCTGGCGGTTTCGATCGGCGGTTATATCCTGCGCGGCAGCGCCTCCACCCGGGCGAACCTGGATCGGATGCGCACCAGCGCCGTGCTGCACACGGCTACCGAGGGCCTGGTGGACAACATCGCCCAGGAGGCCCGTTCCGAAAAGCTGAAGGAGCTGCGCGCGGACAAGAACTTCCGCAAGCGCGGCCTGGACGAGGTGAACAGCATCTGCGACGCCGCCATGGAGGAGGCGCGCGCGGAAGCTGAGAAGCTCTACAGCAACCCCGTCGTGGAGGACGAGGCGGCGCTGGAGAGCGCCATCGAGAACATGGAGGGCGTGCTGGGCACCTCCGGCAAGCTGGAGGACAAGGAGCGCGCCGTCTACGGCGAGATCTACCTGGACCTCGTGGACAACATCTCCGCATGGACGGAGGTCGCCGCCCCGGACATGGACGACGACGCGATCATCGCCGCGCTGGCGTCCACCGCGCCCGCGCTGCTGGACGAGGAGAACGCCCACCTGAAGCCGGGCTTCGTGAAGCTGGCGAAGGACCTGGCCGCGAATCAGCAGGCCGCGCTCGACGCGGAGATGCAGAGCCAGTCCGTTTCGATGATGACCGGCGCGATCGCCGACTGGGCCGAGTTCTCCGGCCTCGAGGGCGACGCGCTGTGGGAAAAGCTGGTCGGCGAGGTGCCGGAGCTCGAGGAGAGCGAGCGCTTCAAGGACGCGCTGCTCGAGGCGGCGAAGACGCACATCGCGGCGGCCGAGAACGGCGAGACCGTCCCCGAGGCCGCGGCCTCCGAGGAGGGCGCCGAGACCGTCAGCGAGACGCAGGTCAACTACAGCTACTTTATCCCCAGCGAAGAGCTGGCCAAGGACATCCAGAACAACGAGGACGCCTTCGAGGCGCTGGACGCCCAGCTGGTGAAGATCATCCCGGACCTGGGCGAGCTGACCGGCAAGCTGCAGGATTCCCTGCGCACGAACCTGGAGAAGGTGCTCTGGCCGGGGAGCCTCGACTTCACCACCCTGTACAACACCTACATGGCGCGCAAGGCCGGCAGCGTGCTGTCCGGCGGCGCGAGCACCGCGCTGAAGCTGGCTTCGCTGGCGGAGACGCTGCTGCTGGCGAGCATCGCGTTCCTCTTGCTGGGCCTGGTGCTGTTCTTCTGGGACAGCCTGACCCGCCGCTTCGGCGTGCCGCGCACGATCATCGCGCTGTTCTTCATCTACCTGTGCCTGCTGGCCGAGCAGTACAACATCAGCGTGCGCATGATGCTGGGCAACGTGCTGGAGCGCATGACGATGTACGGCGTGCTGGTGCTGGCGATGATGCCGGGCATCCAGTGCGGCATCGGTTTGAACATGGGCATGACGATCGGCTGCATCTCGGGCCTGTTGGGCATCGTGCTGTCGCTGCAGTTCAACATGACCGGCTTCGGCGCGCTGCTGTTCGCCTGCGCAAGCGGCGCGGTGATCTCGCTGCCGCTGGGATGGGCCTACTCCAAGCTGCTCAACCGCATGAAGGGCAATGAGATGACCATCTCCACCTACGTCGGCTTCTCGTTCGTGTCGCTGATGTGCATCGGCTGGATGATGCTGCCCTTCAACAACCCCAAGATCATCTGGCTGCTCAGCGGCCGCGGCCTACGCGTCACCCACAGCCTGCTGGGGAGCTTCGCGCACCTGCTGGACAACTTCCTGAGCTTCAAGGTGTTCGGCATCAACGTGCCCACGGGCGGCCTGCTGTTCCTGGGCGTGTGCTGCGGCATGATGTGGCTGTTCTCCCGCTCGCGCACCGGCATCGCCATGACGGCGGCGGGCTCGAACCCGCGCTTTGCCGAGGCCAGCGGCATCAACGTCAACCGCATGCGCACGGTGGGCACCGTGCTCTCCACGATGATCGCCGCGATCGGCATCGTGATCTACTCCCAGGCGTTCGGCTACGCGCAGCTCTACACCGCGCCGCGCCAGCTGGGCTTCATCGCCTCCAGCGCCATACTGATCGGCGGTGCGACCGTGAGCAAGGCCAAGGTCAGCCACGTGCTGATCGGCGTGTTCCTGTTCGAGGGCGTGCTGGTGTTCGGCCAGCAGATCGCCAACTCCGTGGTGGCGGGCGGCGGCCTGAGCGAGGTCATGCGCATCATGATATCCAACGGCATCATACTGTATGCCCTGACGCAGAGTGGAGGTGGCCGTCGTGACTAATCAAAACAAGGCGCTCGCGCACATCAGCAAATACGCGGTGACCTACCTGTTCATCGCGCTGAGCGTGTCGTTCATCATCGTGTCCGGCCTGGACATCAACTACGTCGCCAGCCAGCTGCTGCTGCGCCTGAACCGCAACGCCTTCATCGTGCTGGCCCTGATCATACCGATCATCGCCGGCATGGGCATCAACTTCGCCATCACCATCGGCGCGATGGCGGCGCAGATCGGCCTGCTGCTGACGATCAACTGGGGCGTCACAGGCCTGCCCGGCATCCTGCTGGCCGCGGCCATCACGCTGCCGCTGGGCGCGTTCTTCGGCTTCCTGATCGGAAAGCTGCTGAACAAGATGAAGGGCCAGGAGACCATCGGCTCGCTGATCCTGGGCTACTTCGCCAACGGCGCCTACCAGCTGCTGTTCCTGTTCATCTTCGGCTCGATCATCCCCCTGAACGACAACGTGACCATCGTCGGCGCGTCGGGCGTCCAGAACACCCTGAACCTGACCGGCAAGGTGGGCC
>CACYET010000027.1 GCA_902773515.1 uncultured Eubacteriales bacterium
GCGGCTTCCTCGCGCGGCACCCGGAGTTCGCCCCGGAGGACTTCGCCCTGCCCGGCGTCGGCGCGTCCGACGGCGGCATGCTGCGCATCTGGCCCCACCGCGCGCGCGGCGACGGCCACTTCGTGGCGCGGCTGCGCAAGGCCGGGGCGCTTGAGCGGCGAAACGCGCCCGCGCCGAAGCCCGACCGGGAGGCGTCGGCGCTCCTGGACGCGCTGCAAAGGGACGTGTGCGCGCTCCCGAAGGCGTTCTCGGGCCTGCGGTTTCTGCGCCTGGGCGACAGGCTCTACGCGCGGCCCGCGGCGATCCCCGACGCGGACGGCCTGCGGGTGGTCAGCCCCGGGCTGTGCCTGCTGCGCGCCGGGCGGAACTACGTCGAGCCGGAGCACGCGCTGGCGATGGCGCTGCCGCCGGAGCGCGCGCTGCGCCGGGCGGAGCTGGACGACGCGCGGGCCCGCGCGTTCCTGCGCGGCGAGGCCATCCGCATGGACGGCGAGAAGGGCTGGACGCTGGCGCTCTGGCGCGGCATGCCGCTGGGCTGGGGCAAATGGTCGGAAGGCGCGCTGAAGAATCACCTGCCCAAGGGGCTTCGCCACAACAAATGAGAAGCGCCGCGCAATAACTGCATAAGCGTTTGCAATAGCCGCAAAATACCAGCGTTTTTTCTGCATTTTTCGTCAAAAATGCGCGATTTGAAATTGACATTTTGCGTTAACAATAGTATACTATAACCAGTTTTAATTTGCCTATAACAAATACGAAAGGGGATAACACAATGGCCGGCAAGTTCGTCATCATCACCGCGAAAAACGGGGAGTTCACCTTCAACCTCAAGGCCTCCAACGGCGAAGTCATACTGACCGCGTCGGAGACCTACACCACCCTGTCCGCCTGTGAAAACGGCATCAATTCCGTGAAGAAGAACGCGGGCGCCCCCGTCGAGGATCAGACTCGGGACGAAAAGCAGTCCAACCCGAAGTTTGAGCTGTACAAGGACAAGGGCGGCGAATTCCGCTTCCGCCTGAAGGCCGCCAACGGCCAGAATATCGGCAAGAGCGAGGGCTACAAGGCCAAGGCCAGCGCCAAGAAGGGCATCGCCTCCATCGCCAAGAACGCGCCGGACGCCCCGGTGATCGTGCTGGACGCCGAGAAGTAAGGCTCGTTTCTATATAAGGCATTGCCGAAATGGATAAGATTCTTCGACTCCGGCTGCGCCTTCGCTCAGAATGACAACCTGCCGCATCGCATGTCATCCTGAGCGAAAGGTTGGAAAACCGTCGGTTTTCCAAGTTCGGCCATAAGGCCGAACCGCAGATTTCAAATCACAGATTTGTAATCTGCGCCTCGCGTCAGCGAAGTCGAAGGATCTTTTCTGTTGCCCCAAATAGCGGCTTTTTGTTGACATCGCCCCGCCCCAACCCTTATAATGGGCCTATGAAGAACTACCCGAGCAAATCCAACGTCCACAGCCACACCACCTTCGTGGACGGGCGCGACAGCGCCGAGGCGATGGTCCAGGCCGCACTGGCGCTGGGCTTTCACACGCTGGGCTTCTCCGAGCACGCCCACGCCGACTACGACGACTGCTCCATGGCCCCCGACCGGACGCCGCTCTACCGCGCGGAGGTGCTGCGTCTGCGCGAGAAGTACCGCGGGCAGATCGACATCCTGCTGGGCCTGGAGCACGACTGGTTCTCCCCGGCGGACGTGGACAGCCTCGACTACTACATCGAGTCCGTGCACTACCTGCCCGCGGGCGGGGGCTACTTCAGCGTGGACTGGACGCGGCCCAAGCTGGAGGCGGCGCGCGACGCCTTTTACGGCGGCGACATCTACGCGCTCTGCCGGGACTACTTCAACACCGTCTGCGCCTCCATCGCGGGCACCCGCGCCCAGATCCTCGGCCACATCGAGCTGGTCATGAAGTTCAACGAGAAGCGCGACCTGTTCGACGACGCCGACGCGCGCTACCTGGGACCCGCGCTCGAATGCGCGACGCTGGCGGCCGAGAGCGGGCGGCTCGTCGAGATCAACACCGGGGCCGTCGCCCGCGGCCACCGCACCCAGCCCTGCCCCGGCGAGGCCATGCTGCGGCGCGTGCGCGAGGCGGGCGGGCGGATCATCCTCACCAGCGACTGCCACAACTCCGACTTCCTGGACTGCCACTTTTCAGAGGCCGCCGGGCTGGCCCGCGCCTGCGGGTTCAGGACCGCCTGGGAGTACCGGGGGGCTGAGCAGGTGGAGTATCAACTGTAGGAGGCGCACCATGCAAAAGCGCATCGCCCTGTACGCGGGCTCGTTCGATCCCTACACCAACGGCCACCACGCCATCGCGAAGAAGGCCGCGGCCCTGTTCGACGAGGTGGTGGTGATGATCGCCGTGAACCTCGAAAAGAAGCGCGCCTTTGACGCCGAGGCCATGCGCCGCGCGATCCAGCAGGCGCTGGACGCCGACGGCCTGAACGCCCGCGCCGTGATCCACACCGGGCTGGTGGCGGACTACTGCGCCGAGCACGGCATCCGCTGGTACGTGCGCGGCCTGCGCAACAACATGGACTACAACTACGAGGAGAACCTCGCCCAGATCAACCGGCTGATCAACCCGGCGCTGGAGTCCATCTACCTGCGCAGCGACGACCCCGCCATCTCCTCCAGCATGATCCGCGAGCTGATGGCGTTTCACAAGGGAATCGGGGACTATGTCCCCGAACCGGTCAGGAACATCATTGAGAGTGTGGAGTGTTGAGAGTGGAGTGTGGAGTTAAATTTGCTTTACCGCGCGGCAGCCTTGGCTCCCCTGTGTAAGGGGAGCTGTCAGCCCGCAGGGCTGACTGAAGGGTTGGCCATTCACTCCACACTCCACACTTCACTCTCCACACTTAAAACACTTTATTTGCCAGGAGTACAACGCCATGAAAAAAGTGGGTCTCATCTCATTGGGTTGCGCGAAGAACCGCGTGGACAGCGAGAACATGCTGGGCATGCTGCGCCAGCGGGGCTACGAGATCGTCAGCGACCCCGCCGAGGCGGACGTGCTGTTCGTGAACACCTGCGGCTTCATCGAGAGCGCCAAGGAGGAATCCATCGAGGCGATCTTCGAGAGCACAAGAAGGACCGTCCGGGCAAAAAGCTGTTCGTCACCGGCTGCCTGGCCCAGCGCTACCCCGACGCACTGATGAGCGAGATCCCCGAGATCGACGGGCTGCTGGGCGTGGCGGAGTACGCGCGGCTGTTTGACATGATCGAGGCCGCAGATCGGGGCGCGCGCCCCTGCTACACCGCCAACGGCGCGCGGTTTTTGCGCGCGCCGCGCGTGCTGACCACGCCCGGCCACAGCGCCTACGTGAAGATCTCCGACGGCTGCGACAACCGCTGCACCTACTGCGCCATCCCGCTGATCCGCGGCGGCTACGCCTCCCGGCCGTTTGACGACATCGTGGACGAGTGCCGCCGCCTGGCCGAAGGCGGCGTGACGGAGATCACGCTGATCGCGCAGGACACCAGCCGCTACGGCTGCGACCTGGGCGACGGACACTACCAGCTGCCGGAGCTGCTGGAGGCGGTGAGCGCCATCGAGGGCGTGCACTGGGTGCGCGTGCTGTACTGCTACCCCGACAGCACCGACGACAGGCTGCTGGACGCGATCCAGCGCCTTCCGAAGGTGGCCCCGTACCTGGACCTGCCGCTGCAGCACATCGACGACGACCTGCTGAAGCGGATGAACCGCCGCGGCAGCGCGGAGTGGATCAAAAGCCGCGTCGCCGAATGCCACCGCCGGGGCATCGTGCTGCGCACGACGATGATCGTGGGCTTCCCCGGCGAGACCGACGCGCAGTTCGAGACGCTTCTGGACTTCGTGAAGGAGGCGCGGTTTGACCGCCTCGGCGCGTTCACCTACTCCGCCGAGGAGGGCACCGCCGCCGCCGCCATGCCGGACCAGGTGGACGAGGATGTGAAGCGCGCGCGGCTGGATCAGCTGATGATGCTGCAGCAGGGCATCTCGATGGAGATCAACGCGGCCCGCGTCGGCAGCGCGTGCGAGGTGCTGGTGGACGGCTTCGACGCGGAAGTCGGCCGCTTCTACGGCAGAAGCCTGCTGGAGGCCCCCGAGAGCGACGGCTGCATCTGGTTGACTAACAAACAAGACCTGACTCCCGGAGAATACGTGAACGTCCGCATCACCGCCGCGGACGCGTACGACCTGGAGGGAGAGATCATCGACTAAACCTGTGTCCTCCTTGCGAAAGATCGATTGAATCCGTTTCGTACAGATCCTTCGACTGCGCCTTGCTAATCGCAAGGCTCCGCTCAGGATGACAGGCGTCGCGATTCGTTGTCATTCTGAGCGGAGCGTTAGCGAAGTCGAAGAATCTGTACACATCGGATTTGTTCAAGCGTGACGCGCTTCCATCCAACAAAAAGGAGCTTTGCCATGAACCTACCCAACAAACTGACCCTGCTCCGCGTATGCATGATCCCGTTCTTCGTGGTGTTCGCGCGGATGGAGCCCTTCTGGGCGCAGGCCGTGGCCGTGGGCATCTACGCGCTGGCGTGCGTCACCGACGCGCTGGACGGACACATCGCCCGCAGCCGCAACCTCATCACGAACTTCGGCAAGTTCATGGACCCGATCGCCGACAAGCTGCTGGTGATGAGCGCCATGATCGTGCTGGCGGCACAGGGCCGCATGCCCGACTGGGTGTGCATACTGATGCTCGGGCGCGAGTTCCTGGTCAGCGGATTCCGGCTCGTCGCGGTGGAGAACGGCGTGGTGATCGCCGCGGGGCCGCTGGGCAAGGTGAAGACCGTGTTCCAGATGCTGTCCACGATCGCGCTTCTGCTGCTGGTGCCGCTGGACGGCCCGGCGCTGCTGGGCGGGGGCGGCGTCGTGTTCGCCCGCGTGCTCATGGTCATCGCCCTCGCCCTGACCGTCGTCAGCGGCGCGGACTACATCCTCAGGAACCGGGAATGCATCAAGGACATGTAATTCACAGAGTTTAGAGTTCAGAGTTTAGAGTTTAGATTGATTAGCCATGCCGGACCGATTCGTTTTCGCATCAGCAGCACTGTTTATCTAAACTCTAAACTCTCATCTCTCAACTCTATAGAGCACTCTTTCAAAAGAAAGGAAAGGTCTGTTATGAACAAGTGGTCTCGCATCAACTACCACCCGAACCTGCCGCTGGGGGCGGACGGGCGGCGGGTCACGGCCGGCCCCGAGCACATCCGCGTCAGCAAGGACGCCGCCCGCGAGGGCATGGTGCTGCTGAAGAACGAGGGCGGCGCGCTGCCGCTGCGGCGCGGCGCGCGGGTGGCGCTGTTCGGCAAGGGCACCTACGACTACGTGAAGGGCGGCGGCGGCAGCGGCGACGTGACCGTGCCCTACACGCGCAACCTGGCCGAGGGCATGAAGCAGTATCCGGACCGCGTGACGCTGTTCGAGGGCACCGACGCCTTCTACCGCGAGCACGTGCGCGCGCAGTACGCCGCGGGTCGCGAGCCCGGCAGCGTGGAGGAGCCGGAGCTTCCCGACGCGCTGGTGAAGGACGCGGCGGCCTTCGCCGACGCCGCCGTGATCTCCGTCAGCCGCTTCTCCAGCGAGGGCTGGGACCGCAAGAGCGCGTTTGATACCATCGAGCAGCACAAGGGCGTGTGGGTGGAGGACCCGAGGTACCACCTGACGCAGGCGCTGTTCCCGAAGGGCGACTTCTACCTGACCGACGCCGAGGCCGCGATGGTGGACAAGGTGAAGGCCGCGTTTAAAACCGTGATCGTCGTGTTGAACGTCGGCGGCGTGTTCGACACGTCGTTCTTCAAGGACGATCCCCGCATCCAGGCCGCGCTGATGGCCTGGCAGGCGGGCCTCGAGGGCGGCCTGGCCGAGGCTGAGCTGCTGCTGGGCGTCGCGAATCCCTCCGGCAAGCTGGCGGATACGTTCGCCGCCACGCTGGACGACTACCCGTCCTCGCCGAACTTCTACGAGTCGGACGACTTCGTGAACTACGAGGACGACATCTACGTCGGCTACCGCTACTTCGAGACCATCCCCGGCGCGGCCGCGAAGGTGAACTACCCGTTCGGCTTCGGCCTGTCCTACACGACGTTCGCACTGGAGGACGCCCGCGCCTGCGAAGAGGGCGGCGAGATCGTGGCCTGCGCCACCGTCATCAACACCGGCGACATGCCCGGGCGCGAGGTCGCGCAGCTCTACTTCTCCGCGCCGCAGGGCAAACTCGGCAAGCCCGCGCGCCAGCTGGCGGGCTGGAAGAAGACGCGGCTTCTGATGCCCGGCGAGGCGCAGCGCGTGGAGATCCGCTTCCCCGTCGAGCGCATGGCCTCCTACGACGACCTGGGCAAGGTTCAGGCCTCCGCGTGGCTGCTGGAGGCGGGCGAATACCGCTTCTTCCTGGGCACCGACGTGCGCGCGCCGCGGCTGGACTTCGCCTGGACGCTGGACGAGACGCGCGTGGTGGAGCAGCTCACGAGGCGCATGGCCCCCTCGCAGCTCAAGAGGCGCATGCTGCCGGACGGCGGCTACGAGCCGCTTGAGCAGGGCGAGCCCTTTGACACCGACGCGAACGCGCTGACGCCCCTGACCCGCCCCGAGATGGACGGCACCTCGCCGGCCACGCGCGCGCGGGCGTCCTACCACCTCTACGGCGCGGCAGCCATCAAAAACCGCCAGTTCATCGAGGTGGCCGAGGGCAAGCTGTCGCTGGACGAGTTCATATCGCTGCTCTCCGACGAGGACCTCGCGTGGCTGCTGGGCGGCCAGCCGAACGCCGGCGTGGCCAACACGTTCGGCTACGGCAACCTGCCGCAGTGGGGCGTGCCCAACACGATGACCGCCGACGGCCCCGCGGGCGTGCGCATCCAGCCGCAGGTGGGCGTCAAGACCACCGCGTTCCCCTGCGCCTGCCTGCTGGCCTGCACCTGGGACGAGGCGCTCACCGAGGCCGTGGGCCGCGCCGTGGGCGAAGAGGTGAAGGAGAACAACATCGGCGCGTGGCTGGCTCCGGGCGTGAACATCCACCGCAACCCGCTGTGCGGCCGCAACTTCGAGTACTACTCCGAGGACCCACTGCTGACCGGCCACCTCGCCGGCGCGCTGGTGCGCGGCGTGCAGTCCAACGGCGTGGCCGCCACCGCCAAGCACCTGGCGCTGAACAACAAGGAGACCAACCGCAAGGAGTGCGACTCCCGCGCCTCCGAGCGCGCCATCCGCGAGATCTACCTGAAGGCGTTTGAGATCATCGTCAAGGAGTACGACGTCTGGAGCATCATGACCAGCTACAACCTCATCAACGGCCACCGCGCCAGCGAGTATGCCGACATGCTCAACGGCATCCTGCGCGGCGAGTGGGGCTTTGAGGGCCTCGTCACCACCGACTGGTGGACCTACGGCGAGCACTACAAGGAGTGCGCCGCCGGCAACGACATGAAGATGGGCAGCGGCTATCCCGACAGACTCCTCAAGGCCCTGGAGGTCGGCGCCCTCACCCGCGGGGAAATGGAACTCGCCGCGAAGCACATATTGGGAATGATACTGAAGTTGGATTGATAAACGCGAACACGCAAACATCCCGGCCCCATGCGGGGCCGGGATGTTTGATGCTATCCCTTGATTCGTCGTGTACGTAGTATTGAATCGTACAGATCCTTCGCTTCGCTCAGAATGACAACGACAAAAGACCCGCCAACCTGTCATCCTGAGCGGAGCGAAGGATCTGTGCGTTTCGATTCTGATGAACTAATGCATCAAAGAAAACCATCCCGGATCGCATACCGGACTGCGATCAACGATTGTTCTCCACATAAAGATTTCCCGCGCTGGAATCAATGGCGCGGGGGCGGGCGCCGCAACGGCGCCCCTACAATTGTATTCTCATACAAAGATTTCCCGCGCTTGAATCCATGGCGCGGGAAATCGTGTACAGAAAGGCGGCAGCAAAAGCCCGTAGGCGCCGCCTACTCCTCGAACATCGCCTGCGCCTCTTCGCGGGTGATCAACACCTGGCGGGGCTTGGCGCCGTCGGCTTCGGAGACGATGCCGCGCTGGGCCATCTCGTCGATCAGCCGCCCGGCCTTGGCGTAGCCGATGCGCATGCGGCGCTGCAGCATCGATATGGACGCCTGGCCCATGTCGATGACGATGTCGATGGCCTCGGGCAGGCGCGGGTCGTACTCGCTGGCGACCTCCTCCTTCTCGGCGTCGGTGCGCACGGCGTTCTCCATGTGCTCCAGCATGTCGGGGTCGTAGCTGGCCTCGCCGGACTGCTTGATGTACTCGACGATCGCGTGCACCTCCTCGTCGGAGACCCACGCGCCCTGCACGCGCATGCTCTTCATGCCGTTGGGCACGAACAGCATGTCGCCGTTGCCCAGCAGCTTTTCCGCGCCGCCGTGGTCGATCATCGTGCGGCTGTCCACCTGGCTGGCCACGGAGAAGGCGATGCGGGTGGGGATGTTGGCCTTGATGATGCCGGTGATGACGTTCACGGACGGGCGCTGCGTGGCGATGACCAGGTGCATGCCGCAGGCGCGGGCCAGCTGGGCCAGGCGGCAGATGGAGTCCTCCACCTCGCCGGGCGAGACCATCATCAAATCGGCCAGCTCGTCGATGATGATGACCATCTGCGGCATCAGCCGCTCGCCCTTCTTCAGCGCCTTGTTGTAGCCCTTGATGTCGCGCACGCCGCGCTCGGCGAACAGCTTGTAGCGCTTCGTCATCTCCGCCACGGCCCAGTCCAGCGCGCTGGCGGCCTTCTTCGGGTCGGTCACGACCGGGCACACCAGGTGCGGGATGTCGTTGTAGACGGACAGCTCCACCACCTTCGGGTCGATCAGGATCAGCTTGACCTCCTCCGGCGACGAGCGGAACAGGATGGACGTGATGATCGCGTTGATGCACACGGACTTGCCCGAGCCGGTCTGGCCCGCGATCAGCACGTGCGGCATCTTCGCGATGTCCGCCACGATGTAGCGGCCGGAGTTGTCCTTGCCCAGGCCCACCGCGATGCGGCTCGGGTGCTTGCGCGCGTCGGGGGATTCCAGCACGTCGCGCAGGCGCACCATCTCCACCTTGTCGTTGGGGATCTCCACGCCCACGGCGGCCTTGCCGGGGATGGGCGCCTCGATGCGCACGGACATCGCCGCCAGGTTCAGCGCGATGTCGTCCGCCAGCGACGTGATGCGGCTCACCTTCACGCCCGGGGCCGGCTGCAGCTCAAAGCGCGTCACCGCGGGGCCGTGGGCGATGCCCGTCAGCTTCGCGGAAATGCCGAACGACTGCAGCGTGTCCTCCAGCAGGCGCGCCTTCTGCATGTCGCGCTGGCCGTGGTCCGCCGTGTCCTCGCGCTCGCCCTGGCTCAACAGGTCGATGGGCGGATAGTTGTAGGGCGGCGGGTCGTCGTCCGCGGGCTCCGGCTCCTTTACGCGCTTCAGCTTGCCAAGGCTCTTCTTCTCGGCGATGCCGCGCTTCACGTCGTCGTCCGGCACGTCGAACGGCGCTTCGTCGTCGTCCGGCTGCTCGTAGGTCATCGGCTCGATCTTCAGATCGTCGATGGACACGTTGCTCTTCTTGTCCGCCTTCACGACCTTGATCTCGGGCGCGGGCGCGGCGGCGGCGTCCTCGTCCTGCTTCATGCGGGACGGGCGGTCCGGCTTGAAGGGCTTGCGGGCGAACTTCTCGGACTTCTCCGCCTCGTCGCGCGCGGCGCTCTCGGCCTCCAGCCGGTCGAAATCATCGAAATTATCGAACAGCTCGTCCTTCGGCTCGGCCGCCTTGCTCTTCTTCTCTACGTCCTCGTTGTACAGCTTCTTGCGCTTCGTCGGCGCGGTCGCCTTGGCCGCGGTCGTCGGCGTTGCGGCGGTCCTGGCGGCGGGCTTCGTGGACGCGGCGCGGCGTTTGGCCGGAGCCTCGGAACGCGGCGGGCGGGTCATGTCGTCCGCCAGCGGGTCGATCCTGCGCCGGGGCGCGGCGCTCTTGCGGCGGATCGGGGCCTCGACGCCCGCCGTGCCACTGAACGGCTCGCGATTCTGCGGCCGTCGCGCTGGCTGGCGGTCCCTTCTGTCGAACTCATGTTCGTTTTCACGGCGCGCCTCGCGCTGCTCAGAGCGCCGGTTGACGTACCGCACGAAGCGGCCCGTGCGCCCGGTGGCCGTCAGCAGCAATATCGCGATCAGCAGCGTGGCGATGAAGCCGCCCGCCACGCCCAGCGTCCTATACAGCGGCCAGGCCAGCAGCGCGCCGATCGCGCCGCCGCCCGCGCCGTAGCCGTAGGACTTGACGACGAAGTTGGCGAACGTGGACAGCGTCATGCGCTCCTGCTCGATGCGCCCGGCGAAGAACACGTGCACGGCGGTGAACAGGCATACGATCAGCAGCACGTCCGCGATCACGCGAAACGCGGAGACGCGCATGCCCCGGGCCGCGCCCACGCACAGCACGCCCGCCCACGCCAGCACCAGCGGCAGCGCGACGGCCAGGCTTCCGCCCAGGCCCCGCAGCACGTCGCGGATCGCGCCCATGCCGGTGCCCTCGGTGGGGGGAACGACGCAGATGTAAATCAACAGCACCGCCAGCCCGAACAGCGCCACCGCCGCCAGAATCAGCATCGGCGCGCTGGAGCCGGGATCGCGGTCCTCGTATTGCGGTCTGTTTCCAGTTCTCGAAGCCAAGGATTGAATACCTCCGTTTTGATCAATCGATCTCATCATTGACGCGAAAACTCCCATCCGGCCCGTTTTTTGCGGAATCGGATGGGGTTGTCATGGTTTTGTCAATGCTCTCGTCAACCGCCGATCAGGCCCGTCACCAGCGTGCCCACGTTCAGGAAGTCCATCTGGGTGACGTAGCTGTACAGCGTGGAGCCCGCGCGCAGGCTCTGCGCGAAATCGGGAGACACGATCTCCACCAGCGAGGGCAGCAGGCACAGCACCAGCACGACCATCACCAGGCCGCGCGCCAGGCCGAAGATGCCGCCCAGCAGCCAGTCGAAGCCGCGCACCAGCGGGAAGGAGATCACGTGGTCCAGCAGGTTCACCACCAGGCAGGCCAGCACGTACAGCGCCACGAAGCACAGTATGAACGCGGCCACGTTGAACACCGCCTGCCAGATGGTCTGGTCCAGGTAGTCCGCCAGCGTGTTGATGCCCAGGCGCTGGAACATCTGCGCCCGCACGTTGGCCTCAAAGGCCTTGGAGATCACGGACAGCTTGCCCGACACCGCGGCGACCGCGTTCTGGATGGCGGCCTCGCCGCCGGCGATCACCTCCGAGACCGTGCTGACGGCCTGCGTGTGGTTGGCAAAGAAGCTCTCCGGCTCCAGGTACTGGTTCAGCACCGCCATCAAGGTCTGGTTGGACAGCGCCAGCTTCGCCACCCGCGGATAGAGCTGCTGCGCGCCGAACCAGGCGCCCACGAAGCCCACCGTTCCCAGCAGCGACGTGATGAACCCGCGATACATGCCCGATATCAGGTAGAACGCCAGGATCACGATGATCACAATGTCCAGCAGGTTCAGGTTCATGGTTCACCCTCCTCGTTTCAGGGATTCGCTCTTTTCTTTCCTGATTTTACCCATTTTGCGCCGATCCATGCGCGGCGCGTCACGAAAGGTTCAGTATGTAGATGATGTTACCGTTGCCCAGCACGGCGATGTTGTTCGCCGTGACGCCGTACACCTTGTCAAACAGCATCGGCAGCGCGTAGGCGTCCACCTTCTCCTTGCCCAGCGTGGCGATGGACACGTAGCCGTCCGTGGAGAAGCCGTAGACGCGGTCGTTTCGCGCGATCAGCGATTGACAGCCGTAGGGCATGCGCACCTGCTGGTCCAGATTGGACCGGATCATCCGCACATCCTGCATTTTGCCGTCGGAATCGTATTGTGCGTTTGGCACAAACGCCATCAGCGGGTCGTCCAGCATGCCCTCGTCCAGCGCGGCCATGTACCAGCCGTACACCTGGCGGCGGCGGGACCGGTCCTCCTTGCCGGTGTAGTCGTACACCTTGAGGAACGTGTCTCCGGCGCAGCAGAAGTAGGAGGACTGGAACACCACGCCGTAGACCATCTGCTCGTTGTCGTGGATGGAGCCCACCATCTCCTTGCCGGGGCGGTAGGTATTCACGGTGCAGCTGGGCACGGTGCCGCTGGTGTCCAGGCTCATCACCCACAGCAGCGACCCGTTTGAGAAAAACCCGTATTCAACCACGGTCTGGTTGGTCAGCGTGATGCTGTTCACGCGCCGGCCTCCCGGCTCCATGAGGACAATCGTGCTGTTGTGCTCCGGCCCCAGCAGAACGGCGGTATACCGATCCCCGATGCAGGCGGAGAGCACCTCGCGCTCCATCGCGCCCGAGAAGGAGGGCGTGCCGGTCTGGCCGTCGATCAGCGTCAGGGATTCGCCCGTCCACGCCGCCACGCCGTTCTGGTTCGCGTCGAAGCCGGCGTTCCGGCCGATCAGGTAGCTCCACTTGATGCGGCCCTGGGTGGTCACGGCGCCGATGTAGCTGCCGTCATAGTACACAAAACCGTCGTTGACCACCTCGAGCCCCTGGTTCGACGCCAGCTGTATGGCATGGTAGTCGTAGGAGCTGCGGTGGGTGGCGCGGCTGATGAGCCGCCCCGCCACCAGCGCGATCACGCTGACGAACACGACGATCAACAGAGCGATTGCCCATGGAAGGCGCCCCGTTCGGTTCCTTTCCATGGAATCCTCCAGTATCGTTTCATTTTTCGGGCACGGCAACAAATGCTAATATCCCTTGTATGCCATACCAAATGATATTATAATGGATATTGAACCCGGATTCAACGTCGTCGCTGTAACAAAACCGGGCAAAAAGCGTACATTTCGGCGCGCGTCTTCATACGCGCAACACAATGCGCCCGGTTTTGCCGCATCCTCGCCGAAATTGCGTAAAAATGGAGTTAACTATGACAAACAGGCGTCGGAAAACCCGAAAGAAGCGCCGCGGCGGAGGGATCGCCCTGCGCATAGTCCTCGCGCTGGCGTTGGCGCTCGTGCTGGCCTTCGGCGCGGCGGCGCTCAACGCCGGCGTGGTGCGCGTGCGCCGCGCGGAGGTCCAGCTGCGCGACCTGCCCGCCGCCTTCGACGGCAGGACCATCCTCTACGCCTCCGACATCGACCTGTGCGGCGTCAACACGGCGCAGAAGTCCGGCGCGCTGTTTGAAAAGCTGCAATCGCTGCGGCCCGACATGCTGATCCTGGGCGGCGACTACGCCTCCGAATCGCTGCTGGAGGTGCTGAATCGGCCGGAGCAGGGCGGCAGGCAATCACAGCAGACGAAGTCCCGGTCGGATTTCTTCCAATATATAAGCGCGTTTGAAGCGCCGCTGGGCAAGTTCGGCGTGGCGGCCCCGGAGGACGCCGACCAGCCGGCTCTGGCCGAGCTGATGCGCGCCTCCGGCGTGACGCCGCTGTTCAACGGACGCGCGGCGGTGACGCTCGGCAAGGACACGCTCTGGATCGTCGGCGTCAGCGCGGAGACCGCGAACCTCAACTCCGCCGGAAACGCCTTCTCACGCGACGACTGCGTGGTGGTGGCCGCGTTCAGCCCCGTCGTGCTGCCGGTGCTCGTCACCAGCGAGGCCCATGACAGCGGCCGCTGGGCCGACCTCGCCCTGACCGGACACACTCACGGCGGGCAGGCGCGCCTGTTCGGGCGCAACCTGCTGCCGCTGAACCGCGTGGAGCAGCACTACCGCGCGGGCTGGACGATGGAAAACGGCCTACCGATCCTCACCACCACCGGCGTCGGCTGCGAGGGCATCAACCTCCGCGTCGGCACCGAGCCGGAGGTATGGATGATTACGCTGCGACATGCGGAAGAGGAGAGCTGAGAGTGGAGAGTTGAGAGTTGAGAGTTGAGTTTGGAGTGTGGAGTGTGGAGTGTGGAGTTGAATAAAGTGAGAAGTGAGGAGTGAGGAGTTGTTGGCCTCTGCCGCGTGGTATACAAGCCTTCCCCATGTAGGGGCGGCGATGCGCCGCCCGCCAAAAGCCTTCCCCTCTGGGGAAGGTGGCGCGTCAGCGCCGGATGAGGTCGCCGCCCGCCCAAAAGCCTTCCCCAGCGCCGAGCGTAGCGAGGCTGAGCCTGCAAGCGCAGCCCGCAGGGCAAGACGCAGGTGAAACCCGCGACCGGCAAAACATTGCCAGGGCGCGGGGCGATTCAGGGGAAGGTGCCTTCGACGCAGGCGGATGAGGTCGCTGCCTTGCCTCCCCCGTAGGGGCGGCGATGCGCCGCCCGCCAAAAGCCTTCCCCTCTGGGGAAGGTGGCGCGTCAGCGCCGGATGAGGTCGTCTTCCTTGTTATGTAGACGTTGCGCCGCCCGCCCAAAAGCCCTCCCCTTCAGGAGGTTCAAGCGCTCGGAAAACAGTCCAGTGTACTGTTTTCAGTGAGAACGGGTCGGCAGACCCTCGTCGGTGCCGAGCGTAGCGAGGCAGGAGAGGTCGTCCTCTCCCCGTAGCGGCGGCATCCACTCCGCCAAATGACTTTTTCACTAATTGTTTCACGTGAAACAATATGATATACTTACCAACGAAAATACTATTCAATCTAAACTCTCAACTCTAAACTCTGATCTCTGATCTCTAAACTCTCTTATTTGTTTCACGTGAAACAATCCAACTTAAATAACATTCATCATGTATAATACTCTGCGAAAGCATGCTTCAGGGGGGATTTCTGTGGAAAGCTACGTTTGCCGGGACTGTCCGCGCGACTGCGACGCGCTCCGCGGCGACACGGGCGCAGGCTTCTGCCGAATGGGCGCGGCCCCGGTGGTCGCCCGCGCGGCCCCGCACTACGACGAGGAGCCCGTCATCAGCGGCACGAGGGGCTCCGGCGCAGTGTTCTTCTCCGGGTGCGCGCTGCGCTGCCGCTTCTGCCAGAACTACCCGATCTCCCATGACGGCTTCGGTCAGCGCGTGAGCGTCGCGCGCCTGCGTGAGATCTACTTTGAGCTGATCCGGCAGGGCGTTCACAACATCAACCTCGTCAACCCGACGCACTTCTCCGCGGCCATCCTCGAATCGTTGGCCGAACCGCTGCCCGTCCCGGTGGTCTGGAACAGCGGCGGATACGAAAAGGTGGAGACTTTGCGCCGATTTGAGGGCAAAGTTCAGGTCTACCTGCCCGATCTCAAGTACATCCGCCCGGATTCCGCCCGGAAATACTCGTCGGCGCGGGATTATTTCGACTTCGCAGGACCCGCCCTGAAGGAGATGCTGCGCCAGACCGGCCCGGTCGAGCTGGACGGCGACGGCATCATCCGCCGCGGCACCATCGTGCGCCACCTGATCCTGCCCGGCTGCGCGGAGGAATCGATGGAAATCCTGGACTGGATCGCCGAAAACCTGCCCGGCGCGTGGGTGAGCCTGATGGCGCAATACCTGCCGTTCGGCGACGTGGCAGCGCTGGACGCGCTCGATCGACGCCTTTACCCGGAGGAATACGAGGCCGTGGTGGACCACCTGATGGCGCTCGGCCTGGAGGACGGCTTCGTGCAGGAGCTCTCCTCGTCGGACGAAAAGTACATTCCCGCCTTCGACCTCACCGGCGTCGAAGCGGACAAAAACTGCGCAAAATAGCCGGTTTTCCAGCGTAACAAAGGCAAAGAGAGGAACATTTCATGGAGCTTCGCTTCTCGCCGCTGTTCAGCGGCTCGAGCGGAAACGCGATCTACGTGGGCTGCGACGACGCCCACATCCTGGTGGACGCCGGCATGTCCGGCACGCGCGTGATCCAGGAGCTCTGCCGCGTGGGCGTCGACCCGCGCCGCCTGAGCGCCATACTGGTCACGCATGAGCACGCCGACCACATCAAGGGCATCGGCATACTCTCCCGCAAGCTCGACCTGCCCGTGTTCGCGACGGAGGGCACCTGGCGCGGCATGTACGCCAAGATCGGCCCGATCGCCGAAAAAAACCGCATCATCATCGAAGCGGACCGGGATTTTTTCATGGGCTCCATCGACGTGACGCCCTTTTCGATCCCTCACGACGCCGCCGAGCCCGTGGGCTTCACGTTCGGCGTGGACGGCGCGAAGCTGGCCATCGCCACGGACCTGGGCTGCATCCGCGACGGCTGGTTCAAGCAGGTGCTCGGCTCCGACGCGGTGCTGCTGGAATCCAACTACGACCCCGACATGCTCCGCGCCGGTCCCTATCCCTACGAGCTGAAGCAGCGCATACTCTCCCGCAAGGGCCACCTCTCCAACGACGACGCGGGCCGCGCCGCCGCCGAGCTGGCGCTGAACGGCACCCGCCAGATCATACTGGGCCACCTGAGCAAGGAAAACAACTTTCCGGAGTTGGCCATGCGCAGCTGCGAGCTGTATTTGCAGCAGGCGGGCATCGAGCCGCACGTGGACGTGATGCTCTGCGTCGCCCGGCGCGACGGCGCCACCGGCATGTTCAGCCTTTCGGCGGAGATGGTTTAAAAAGCAAGCCTTCCCCTGTGGAAAAGACTCTTGCAAGCGCATATATATTCACTTCTCAGCGTATAATATACAAATATCAAAGAGGAAAACACGCCATGAAAATATCCAACAAACCTTCCCTCCTGCGCCTTCCGGACGCGCTTCTGCCGGCGGCGCTGCTGGCGTATACGGCGCTCTGCCCGGGCGACGCGCTGGCCATGCTTCTCTACCTCGCCATGTTCGCGGTCTCGCTGGGCTCGCTGTTCGCCGCGCGCGGCGCGCGCATCGCTTTCGCGCGACAGCCATCCATGCGCGACGTGCGGGGCAGCGTGAAGAGCGCGCTGCTGATGACGCTGGCGGGCGGGGGAGTCGCCGCCGGGGCCGCGGCGCTGGCAAATAAGGGATGTCTTCCCAATATCTGGCCCCTGATCGCCGCTGGCACGCTGCTGAATATCGAACATATATTCTATGAATACATGTATGCAATAGGGGACAGCCGCAGCGCGGGGCGCTGTGGCTCGCAGGCGCGGCGGCGATATCCGCGCTGGTGGCGCTGGTCGTCGCCCTGGTGATGGGCGACGGCGCGCGCGGAAGGCCGAACGGGGCGATCTTCCGCGCCGCGCCGCGGGCCGCGATTCAAACCGCGCTCTATCCGGCGGCGGCGCTGGCGGCAGTGCTGCTGCTTCGCCCGGCACGGTATTCCGCCGCCTTCTTCGCGGGTCTGACGCTCTACGAGCTGTGCAAGACGCCGTTTCGCCGCACGTCGATGGAGGCGCGGGGCTTCAATCGCGCGTTGCTGTTCATTATTGTGATATGTGCGCTGGGCACAGTGCCCTTTGCGACGGGATTGATCACAAATGCGCGCCTGTCGGACGTTCCCGTTGTCTGCGCGTCAGTGCTGTTGGCCGCAGCTTGCGCGCTTGGATTGTTTGGAAATATTGAGAAAAATAACGAATAATTATACAGTATGGGAGACCAGATTGCCACGTCACCCCTTCGGGGTTCCTCGCAATGACGTTGCAGGTGATTGTCGGCACAGTACGCTGCACCGTCGCAGCACGATGCAAATGTCCGCAGCTGTGCCGATTCCTCAATACGTCATTGCGAGGAGCCCGCGGAAAGCGGGCGACGTGGCAATCTGGTCCCTCTCTCACTTCCCCACGCAGAAGTCCGCGAACACCCGGTCGATCACGGCCTCGGTGGCGTTCTCGCCTGTGATCTCGGACAGGCGCTCCAGCGCCTCGCGGATATCGATGGCGGCGGTGTCCAGCGGCAGCCCGCCGCGAATGGCCGCCACGGCACGCTCCAGGCTGTCTGCCGCGGCGCGCGCGAGCTCGATGTGCCGCCGCGCCATCAGCTGGCCGCCCTCCTCCGCGTCGAAGGACACCCGCCGGGTCAGTTCGTCGATCAACTCCGAAAGTCCCTGTCCCGTCTGGGCGGAAATTTCCATGATCTTCGCGCCGGTCATCCCTTCAAACTGTTGTGCGGTGAGCACAGGCTGCAGATCACTCTTGTTCAGGCAGATGATCGCCCGCTCGTCCGCGTTTTTCACCAGCTCCGCGTCCGATTCGTCCAGCGCTTCCGCCGCGTCCAGCACGATCAGCACCACGTCTGCGGCCTCGGCGGCCCGGCGCGCGCGGTCCACGCCGATCTTCTCGATCGGGTCCTCGGTCGCGCGACGCCCCGCGGTGTCGGAGATCTCCGCCACCACGCCGCCCAGCGTCAGCCGTTCGGTGAGCACGTCGCGCGTGGTGCCGGGAATGTCGGTGACGATGGCCCGCTCCTGGTTCAAAAGCGCGTTCATCAGCGAGGACTTGCCCACGTTCGGCCGCCCCGCCAGCACGATGGAAGCGCCCTCCCGCAGCACCCGCGCGCGCCGCTCGTCGCCGCTTTTTCGCAGGCGACAGGCGATGCCGGAAAGCGAGCGCGCCACCTGTTCGGCCGCGGCCTCCTCCTCGACCTCGTCCGGGAAGTCCGTCGACGCCTCGACCAGCGCCAGCACGCCGGTCAATTCTCTTGAGACGCCCCTCACGAACGCCGACACGCCGCCCTCCAGCTGCCGCACGGAGGCCCGCGCCGCGGCCTGGCCCTGCGCGCCGATCAGCTGCATCACCGCCTCCGCGCGACTCAGGTCGATGCGGCCGTTCAAAAAGGCCCGCTTCGTGAACTCGCCCGGCCCGGCCATCCGCGCGCCGAGCTCCAGCGCCCGCGCGAGCACCGCGCCCGCGCCGGCCCCGCCGCCGTGACAGTGGATCTCCGCCACGTCCTCGCGGGTGTAGCTGGCGGGCGCGCGCATCAGCACGGCCATCACCTCGTCCAGCGTCGCGCCGTCCGCGCCGACGACCCTGCCGTACATCAATCGGTGGGATTCAAAATATTCCCGCTTTTTCGCGGGAATAAAGAGCTGTTTGAGTATGTCCTCGGCCCTGTCGCCGCTGACGCGCACGATGGCGATGCCGCCCGCCCCGCCGGCCGTGGCGATGGCGGCGATGGTGTCACAACTGTTTCCTTTAAGCATAGACAAATGATTGTTTTTGAGAGTTTAGAGTGGAGAGTTTAGAGTTTAGATCAAGGATGCCGCTTCTACAACCCCTCCGGCCCTACGGGCCACCTCCCCTTACACAGGGGAGGCAAGGCGGGCGGCGCATCGCCTCCCCTACGGAGAATGTCGGCTAACTTTACTCTAAACTCTTAACTCTAAACTCTCAACTCTCTCTAATTCGTCGCTCCCGTCCGAACCGGCAGCACCAGGTGCACGTAGTCCGGATCGCCCACAGGCGTGATGACGCAGGGGCTGAGGGCGTTGTTGAGGCAGATCTCGACCTGCTCGGCGTCGATGAAGCGCACCACGTCGGTCAGGTACTTCACGTTGAACGCGATGTTCAGGTCCGCGCCCTCCTGCTGCACGTCCAGCTTTTCGTACACATCGCCGATTTGGCTGTGCGCCTCGATGGCCATCTCGCCGCCGGCGATCTTCAAAATCAGCAGGTTGTTGTTGCCCTCGCGGGCGATCAGCGCGGCGCGGTCGATGCCCCGGCGGAAGGGCTCCAGGTCCACCGTCACGCGCGTAGCGAAGCGCGGCGGCAGGATCTGGCGGTACTGCACGTACTCGCCCTCCACCAGGATCACGTAGATGTCCGTCTTTTCCAGGCGGATGTGCAGCTTGCCGCCGCCGAACGACAGCGTGGCAAACGCGTTCTCGTCGTCGGAGAGCAGCTTTCCGATATCGCCCACGGCGCGCCCGGGGATGATCGCCGACAGCTTTTCCAGCACGTCGCCGCACTTCGCCCGGCGCAGCGCCAGCCGGAAGCCGTCCAGCGCCACCATGGTCACATCGCCGTCAGCCACCTCCAGCAGGCACCCGGTGAGCACCTCGCGCATGTCCTCCACCGCGATGGCGAACTCCGTCTTCTGGATCATGTCCTTGAGCATGTCCTGCGGCAGCGAAATCTCCTTCTCGCCGCTGATCTGCGGCAGGGCGGGGTAGAGGTCCGCGTCCTGGCCGGAGATGTTCGTGCGGTTGCCGGAGCCGCGGATCGTGAAGATGAAGCGCTCGTTCATCGCGATCTCGATGTCGCCGTCGGTCAGGCGGCGGACGATCTCGTTGAACAGCTTGCCCGGCACCACGCCGCGCCCGGGCTCGGTCACGTAGGCCTCCATCCGGGTGACGATGGTGATGCGCTCGTCGGAGCAGGTGAGCACGACCTCGTTCATGTCCGTCTCCACGAGGATGCCCTCCAGGATCTGGTTGGGCGTGCGCGTGGGCAGTGCCTTGGTGACGATCTGCAGCGCGTCGATCAGCGTTTCGGCTGAGCAGGTGAATTTCATGATCTCTTCCTCCTTGCCGTCCGGATATCCTCGCCGGCGCGTTCGCGCCCGCCGGACCCGTTCATGGCGTATATTGATACTATATATAATATATGGTCGTCGAAGAAGTAGGGCTGTGGACACTGTGGAAAACGCCTCCGATCCCCGTCGCCGCGGGCCGCGCGGCTTCCACAGGGGTTGTGGAACGGCGGTGGAAAAGGGGCGGTTTATCCACACGGATGGATTTTTCTAGCAATTCTCCACGAAGCCCATCAGCTCCTCCACCTTCTTGCGGAAGGCGAAGTCCGCCTCCATGGCCCCGGACACCTTGTCGCACCCGTGCAGCACGGTGGTGTGGTCGCGCCCGCCGAAGGCGCGGCCGATGTCGGTGGTGGAGAGCGAGGTCATGCGCCGGCACAAATACATGGCGATCTGCCTCGGCAGCGCGATGTCCTGGCTGCGCTTCTTGCCGGTCAGGTCCGCGGGCTCCAGTTCATACTGGCGGGCGATCACCTCGATGATCACCTGCGGCGTCACGGCGCGCGCAGCCTTTTCCAGGATGCGCCCGGCCAGCGCTGTGCGGGCCAGCTCCAGCGATATGGGGGCCTTCATCAGCTCCGCGTGGGCGTTCAGGTTGGTCAGGCATCCCTCCAGCTCGCGGATGTTGGAATTCACGCTCTGGGCGATGTAGTCGATCACGTCCGCCGGCACGTCCACGCCCATCTCCTCCGCCTTCTGGCGCAGGATGGCCGCGCGGGTCTCGTAGTCGGGCTTCTGGATGTCCACGGTCAGGCCCCACTCGAAGCGCGAGCGCAGGCGCTCCTCGATCTCCGGCAGCTCGCGGGGCGGACTATCGGAGGCAATGATGATCTGCTTCTTGTTGTCGTGCAGGCTGTTGAAGGTGTGGAAGAACTCCTCCTGCGTGGCCTTGGTCTTGGACAGGAACTGCACGTCGTCCACCATCAGCACGTCCGCGTTCCTCAGCTTGTTGCGCAGCTCGCTGGTCTTCTTGCGGGCGATGCCCTCGATCAGCGCGTTCGTCATGGCCTCGCTGGTCATCAGCAGTACGTTCATGCGCGGGTTCTCGNNNNCGTTCATGCGCGGGTTCTCGCGCACGATGTAGTTGCCGATGGCGTTGATCAGGTGCGTCTTGCCCAGGCCCACGCCGCCATAGATGAACAGCGGGTTGTAGGCGTCGCCGGGGGTCTGGGCCACGGCCAGCGACGTGGCGAAGGCCAGGTTGTTGGACTGGCCGACGATGAAGTTCTCAAACGTGTACTTCTCGTTCAGCGAGGACGTGTCCTGCCGCTCCACCATGCGCTCGATCTCGCTCTCGGGGTAGAATTCCAGCTCGTAGCGGCGACCGAACACCACCGGCACCGTGCTGTAGAGCATGGTGCTGTAGCGCTGCTTCATGTGGTTGATGTTGAAGGCGTTGTCGCCGCTGATGTAGAGGGTATCCCGCGTCACGGCGTACAGCTTCAGGGGCTTGATGAACACGTTGAACACCGGCTTGGCCAGCGTCTCCTCGATCATGCCGATCAGCTTGTCCCATTTTGCCTTTTCGTCAGCCGTATAATTCATACCGAACAATTTTGCCTCCGTCCATCTACAGCCTTTCCACCGGTTGGATGTACACAGGCTGTGGATAACATATCAATGTAATTGTATCATCCGCGGGTCCAAAAGTCCATAGAGCGCGAATTAAAAAGCGTTTTTTGTCAAAATGCGCGGCCGCTTCCCGGAACGCTGGGCTGTGGATGACAGGTGGAATAATAGGACGCAAAAACCGGCTTTTATTGTCGTGTTGGCGGGGAAGAAAAAAAACCTTCGCTGCGCTCAGGATGACAATGATGCGGCATCCGATAACCTGTCATCCTGAGCGAAGCGAAGGATCTTAAACACTTACTTTTTCGCGTACTTGTAGATCTGCTCCAGCACGGCGTCGATGCCGTTGCTGGTGGGCTCGGTGGCCATGGCCTCGTACAGCGCCCCGCGGTCGTGGTAGAGCTTCTCCACGGCGTCGACCAGCGTGTCGGGCGTCATGTCCTCCTGCTGCAGCACGTGGCTGAAGCCGCGCTTGCGGAAGCTCTCGGCGTTGAGCAGCTGGTCGCCCCGGCTGGCGCCCTTGGGGTAGGGGATCAGCAGCGCGGGCTTGCGCGCCGCCAGGATCTCGCACAGCGCGTTGCTGCCGGCGCGGGAGATCAGTATGTCGGCGCAGGCGTAGGCGTCGGCCATCTCCTCGTTCAGGTATTCCCGCTGCACGTAGTTCGCGGTGCCCTCGTACACGGCGGTCAGGTTGCCCTTGCCGCACAGGTGCAGCACCTGGAAGTTCTCCGTCAGCCGCGGCAGCGCCTGCCACACGGCCTGGTTGATGGCCTGGGCCCCGCTGGAGCCGCCCACCACCATCAGCACGGGCCGGCTGTCGTTGAAGCCGAAGCGCCTGCGGCCCTCGGCCTTGTCGCCGCGCAGGATCTCCGGGCGGATGGGGCTGCCGGTGTGCACGCCCTTGCCCTTGGCGTACTTCACGGCCTCGGGGAACGTGCAGCACTGCACGCTGGTGAAGGGCAGGCACAGCTTGTTCGCCAGGCCCGGCGTCATGTCGGACTCGTGCGTCACCACGGGCACGCGGTTCAGCCGCGCGCCGTACACCACCGGCACCGACACGAACCCGCCCTTGGCGAACACCACGTCGGGCTTCAGCCTGCGGATGACGCGCGACGCCTGGCCCACGCCCTTGACGACCCGGAAGGGATCGGTGAAGTTCTTGAGGTCGAAGTACCGGCGCAGCTTGCCCACGGAAACCGTGTGGAACTGCACGCCCGGCACGCGGCCGATCAATTCCTCCTCGGCGCTGTTCGCGGCGCCGATGTAGTGCACCTCCCAGCCGTCGGCCTGCAGCCTGGGGATCAGCGCCAGGTTTGGCGTGACGTGCCCGGCGGTGCCGCCGCCCGTGAGAACGATCTTCTTCAAGTCGGTTTCCTCCAGTGGAATGCATAATTATTCACGCGGATCACATTTGTCCCCATTATAGACCCCATAGGTGTATTCGCCTTTACCTCGTTGTTAAAAATGAGGACAAATTTGAGGTAAGGACGATGGAAAAACAGTCGTCGACGTGAATCGCCATGTACAGATTCTTCGACTTCGTTCAGCCTGCGGCTTCACTCCGCTCAGAATGACGGACCGCCGCTTCGCATGTCATCCTGAGCGGAGCCTTGCAAAAGCAAGGCGCAGTCGAAGGATCTGTTCATGGCGGAATTGTTCTCTGTTTTGCCTATCCATGGCAGCAGCGGCCATTCCTACTCCCTACTGCCTACTCCCTACTCCCTCAAAACATAGAAAAAACCCTTTTGTTTTTTCGAGAAATGCGGTACAATACAAGGAGAAGTCTCCCCGGGAGGTTATCATCATGAGCTACCAGGCATTGTACCGCGCGTGGCGGCCGGACACGTTCAGCGAGATCGTCGGCCAGGACGCCGTCGTCCGCACGCTGAGGCGGCAGGTGTCCACGGGCCGCATCGCCCACGCCTACCTGTTTTGCGGCACCCGCGGCACCGGCAAGACCAGCGCGGCGAAGGTGCTGTCGCGGGCCATCAACTGCCTGAGTCCCCGGGACGGCGATCCCTGCGGCGAGTGCGAGATCTGCCGCGCGCTGAAGCAGGAGGCGAGCATGGACGTGGTGGAGATCGACGCCGCCAGCAACAACGGCGTGGACGAGATCCGCGACCTGCGCGAGAAGATCAAGTATCCGCCGGCGCTGACGAAGTACAAGGTGTACATCATCGACGAGGTGCACATGCTGTCCACCGGCGCGTTCAACGCGCTTTTAAAGACGCTGGAGGAGCCGCCGGCCCACGCCGTGTTCATACTGGCCACCACCGAGCCGCAGCGCCTTCCGGCCACGATTCTCTCGCGCTGCCAGCGCTTCGACTTCCACCGCATTTCCGTGGACGTGATCGTGGAGCGGCTGATGGTGGTGCTGGGCGGCATCGGCCGGACGGCCTCCCAGGAGGCGCTGACGGAGATCGCCCGCGCCGCCGAGGGCGCGATGCGCGACGCGCTGAGCCTCCTTGACGTGTGCCTGTCGTACACCGACGGCGAGGTGTCCGCGCAGCTGGCGCGGGACGTGCTGGGCACGGCGGGCCGCGCGGCGATGTTTGACTTTGCGGACGCGCTGATCGACGGCGACGCCGGTGCGGCGCTGACGCAGATCGACCAGGTGATGCGCCGCGGGAGCGACCCGCAGGTGTTCATCCGCGACACCGTGGCCCACCTGCGCGGCGTGCTGCTGGCGGGCGCCGTGGGGGAGGGCCTCGCGGAGCTGATGGAGATCACGCCCGAGGACGCGGCCCGCTTCGCGGAGCAGTCGAAGCGCATCGGCCCCGAGGCATTGAACCGCATGATGGAGCTGTTCATGCGCGCCGAGCCGGACACGAAGTGGGCCTCCCGACCGCGCACGATACTGGAGCTGGCCGCCGTGCGCGCCTGCCACCCGGAGAAGGAGCCGGACGCCAGCGTCGCCGAGCGCCTCTCGCGCGTGGAAAAGCTGATCGAGAGCGGCGCGTCGGCGCGGCCCGCCCGTTCCGCGGCGCGGTCCGCGGAGGAAAAGTCTTCCAAACCCGCCGAGAAGCCCGCGCCGAAGGCCCCGCCGGAGCCCGCCGAGATCCCGCCGAAGGAGTACCTCGACGCGCTGGACGCGCTGCAGACCGAGAACCCGTCCATCCGCGCGCCGCTGCAGTCCATGCGGTTCATCCGCTTCGACGGCCGCCAGGCGGTGGTGGAGTTCAGCAAGAAGAACATGATGCACATGAAGCTCCTGGAGCGCAAGAAGGCGCAGATCGAGGGCGCGCTGTCGGACGCCTTCGGCGCGCCCGTGAGCCTGTCGATGACCCTCGAGGGCAGCGCCGCGCCGAAGCGGGTCTCCGACGCCGCCCGCGACGTCATCAACCAGGCCTACGACGTGTTCGGGCGGGAAAACACAAGTATTGAAGAGTGAAGAGTGGAGAGTGAAGATTAAAGAGTTTAGAGTGGAGAGTTTAGAGTTTAGATAATGGTGATGGGGTCCGAATGTTTGAGGCATAAACATCTCCTTGGATTGGGAAGAACGATACCGAGGTCGGCAGCTATTCGCTAAACTCTTAACTCTTAACTCTCAACTCTCTGTCTTTTATACCAATGCAATGGAACGGAGTGGATCTATCCATGTCCAAAGACACTCCCCGTCCCATCTGGGAGGGGCACCGGAAGCGGCTGCGGCAGCGCATGGAGCGGGAGGGCTGGGACGCCCTCCGGCCGCACGAGATGGTGGAGCTGGTGCTGAACTACGCCGTGCCCCGGCAAAACCTCTCCGACGTGGCGCGGGCGCTGGTCAACCGCTTCGGCTCCGTCGGCGGCGTGTTCGGCGCTTCGCCCGAGGCGTTGGCGGCGGTGGAGGGCATGACGCCGGCGCTGTGCGATTGGGTACTCATCACCGGCGAACTGATGCGCGCCTACCGCGACCTGAGCGGGGAGAGCGACCTTCGCCTCAGCTGTTGGCAGGAGATGCAGGCGTTCCTGCGGCCGAGGCTCGCGGAGATGTCCGGCGCGGGCCTCTGGGCGCTCTACGCCGACTTTGACTTCAACCTGATCACGTTCACCGATTTCGGCGCCGTCGCGGACTGCTGGGACGCCGGGATCGCCCGCCGGATCCTCGTGGAGGCCATCCGCGCCGGGGCGCGGTACGTGTACCTGGTGCGCTTCACCGGCGAGGCCCCGCCCGGGATCGACGAGGCCGAGCTGCCCCGGCTGGAGGCCATTGCCGCCACGCTGCGCGCCGCCGACGTCGACCTGGTGGACTGCGTGCTCGCGGGCGGCGCGGACCTTCGCAGCCTCCGCGTGCAGGGTCGCTTCCGCCCCGAGGAGGGCGACGGCCGCGTGGTCGCGCTGCGGGAATACGCCGGGGGAGAATGAGGAATTAGGAATGAGGAATGAATAGCGGCTGTCGTGCAAAATCTCTGTAGGGGCGGCGTTGCGGCGGAAGGTCCGCCCAAGTGCAAGAAGACCAGATTGCCACGTCGCATCCTGTCGGATGCTCCTCGCAATGACGTGCTGCGCAATCGGCGCGCATGCGGACTGTATGCAGAGAATGACGATTGATCGGTGTACAATGCCAACAGTCAACGAACAACGTCATTGCGAGGAAGCCCATGGAATGGGCTGACGTGGCAATCTGGTCTCTCCAACATTCGGTATTATACCTTTGCCCTGTTCGTCGACCATGTTGTCCCTTTCCCAAAAACATACATACTACGTCGTCCTCTTCTCGCGCATAATACGATTGATCTTTTGCGCGGGAGGTTTTAAAATGAACGACACGGTACAGCTCTTGCAGGACGTGGTGCGCAACGCGCGCACGGGCAAGGACGCGGTGGAGCAGCTGATGAACAAGGCCCAGGGCGACTCGATGCGCCGGGAGCTGGAGAAGGAGAAGGAGACCTACCAGCAGACCCAGCGGGAGAGCGAGCGCGCCCTCGTGGACGCCGGCGGCCGGGCCGAGCCCACCGGACCCCTGGCGCGGGCGGGCATGTGGATGGGCCTGGAGATGGAGACGCTCACGGACCGCTCCGACGCCCACATCGCCGAGATCGTGATCCAGGGCGCCACCATGGGCGTGATCGAGATGACCAAGGCCCTCAACACCTACGATTCCGCCGACGCCCACGCGCGCGGCCTCGCCAGCCAGTTCGTCGTCCAGCAGAACGAGACCATCGATAGACAGAAGGGATTTTTGGAGAATTAGGGAGTAGGGAATAGGGAGTAGGGAGTAGGGAGTAGGGAGTAGGGAGTAGGGAGTAGGGATAGCCGCGCGGCAGCAGCATTTCCTACTGACTACTCCCTACTGCCTACTCCCTGTTTCAGTGCTCCCCGAATTGTGATAAAATCTGTACTTCTTCGGGATATGGTTGCACTAAGTTGAAGGAATGTATATAATAAATATACAAAAGTGATATTCGGGGTGATATAAATGTCAATGTATCCTCTTATTTTGATCGCCGACGACGATCCCGTGGTGCATGAGTCGTTGGGCCTCTACCTGGGCTCCGAGGGCTACGAGCACCAGAGCGCCTACGACGGCCAGCAGGCCCTGGAGATGGTGGAGAGCCTCCACCCCGACATGGTGGTGCTGGACCTGATGATGCCCCGGGTATCGGGCATCGATGTCTGCCGCACGATCCGCCAGACCAGCTCTCTTCCGATCATCATGCTCACCGCCAAGGGCGAGGAGATCGACCGCATCCTGGGCCTGGAGCTCGGCGCGGATGATTACATCGTCAAGCCCTTCTCCCCGCGCGAGGTGCTGGCCCGCATCAAGGCCGTGCTTCGCCGCTTCAGCGAAAAGACCGGCGAGGAGGACTCCTCCATCATCCGCCTGCCCCAGCTGGAGATCAGCCTGGAGAACTACCAGGTGAAGGTGGCCGGGAAGGTGATCCCCTGCACGCCCAAGGAGGTGGAGATCCTGCACATGCTCACCAGCAACGTGGGCCAGGTCTTCTCCCGCGAGCAGATCCTCTCCCGCGTCTGGGGCTACGACTACTTTGGAGACACCC
The DNA here is from genome assembly GCA_902773515.1 of uncultured Eubacteriales bacterium. Taxonomy (GTDB): domain Bacteria; phylum Bacillota; class Clostridia; order Christensenellales; family Aristaeellaceae; genus UBA2862. The sequence goes on from CACYET010000027.1 coordinate 27,835, forward strand.
GCACCGTGGACGCGCACATCAAGCGCATCCGCCAGAAGCTGCCGCAGGAGAACGTGCCCTGGGCGCTGAAGACGGTCTACGGCGTCGGCTACAGGTTTGAGGTCAACGCATGAAAAATAAGAGCGTGCTGATCCGGCGCGCGGCACTCCTTGCGGCAATCGCGGTGGCCATCGCGGTTGCCGTGGGTCTGTCTGTCTCATTTGCGGTGAGCGGGGGGCAGGCGCCCGCCGCGTTCGCCGATAGACCCTGGCTGGGCGCGCTCATCGCCGGCGCGGCGGCATTGGCCGCCGGGCTGGTTTCGCTGCGCCTGCTGGCGGCGAAGGTGATGGCCCCGGCGCTCGAGCCGGTGGCGAAGCTGAAGGACGCGGCCGTGGCCATGTCCGGCGGCAATCTGGAGATCCGCGCCGACGAAACCGCCGACGGCGAGCTGGGCGAGCTGGGCAAGGCCGTGAACAACCTCTCCGACCAGCTGTCGCGCAACATGTACACGCTGATCGTGGAGCGCAACCGCCTGCGCAACATGCTCAACGGCCTGTCGGAGGGCATCGTCGCCATCGACCGCGAGGGCGCCATCACGCACACCAACCCCGCCATCGAAAAGTTCTTCACCCGGCAGAAGCTGGCGCTGCACCTGCCCGACCCGCGCATGAAGCTGATCGACGACAAGAGCGTGTGGGAGGACTTCGACGCCGTGATCCAGACCGGCGAGCCCTCCACCCGCAACCTGAACCTCGACAACAAGGACATGATCCTGCGGCTGACGATCACGCCCATCGTGGACGAGATCGGGGCCATCGCCGGCGCGGTGGGCCTGTTTTCCGACATCACCCAGATGGAGCGCCTGGAGAAGACCCGGCGCGACTACGTCTCCAACGTGTCCCACGAGCTGCGCACGCCGCTGACGGCCATGCGCGCGCTGATCGAGCCCCTGAAGGAGGGCATGGTCACCGACGAGGCCGACCGTCAGCGCTACTACGACATCATCCTGCGCGAGATACTGCGCCTGTCGCGGCTGATCAACGACCAGCTGGAGCTCTCGCGCCTGCAGAGCGGCACCCTCGCCATCCAGAAGAGCGTGATGGCGCTGGACGACGTGGTGTACGACGTGTGCGACCGCTACGCCACCATCGCGGGCGAGCACGGGCTGGAGCTGAAGGTGGAGACGGACTTCACCCAGTGCCCGCCGGTGTACGCCAACGCCGACCGCGTGGAGCAGATGCTGATCATCCTCGTGGACAACGCCATCAAGTACACCGAGCAGGGCTCGGTGTCCGTGTCCGCCGACTGGGACGACGAGCGCGTGGTGATCCACGTGAAGGACACCGGCATCGGCATCGAGGAGACGGACCTGCCCTACGTGTTCGACCGCTTCTACAAGGTCGACAAGGCCCACAGCGGCAAGGGCAGCGGCCTCGGCCTCTCCATCGCCCGCGAGCTCCTCAAGCGCATGGACGAGGACATCTGGGTCACCAGCGAGAAGGGCGTGGGGACGGAGTTCAGCTTTACGGTCCACCTGCCGACAGAAAACCCGAAAGAGAAAGATCAGCAGAAATAAGCCGAGATCTCGCGTATATTTTCAGGTGGTATGTAAACCGATCGTACAGATCCTTCGCTTCGCTCAGGATGACATACCCCGCTCTGTTGTCATCCTGAGCGAAGCGAAGGATCTGTACATAGCGACCAGTAATAACCATGAACGTGAAATGAGGTAAATATATGTCCCGACGTTCATTCCACCGCCGGCGGCGCGCCCAGGGCGGCTGCCTGTCCTTCGCCATCGGCCTGCTGGCCGTGGCGGCGCTGGCGCTGGCGGCGGCGCTGTTCATCACCGAGCGCATCGAGGCCAACCGGCCCGCGCCGACCCCGGTGGCCACCGAGATCCCGGAGGAGACCGCCATGCCGGAGGGGATCCTCGTCCCCACCTCCACCGGCTTTGAGCTGGATATGGTGCTCACGGCGGACAGCTTCCAGGACGGGGGCCGCCCGATCCCGGTGCTGACGCCCTCGCCCACGCCGAGCCCGGAGCCCACGCCGAGCCCCGAGCCCACCTTCAACCCCGACGAGCCCTACGCGCTGGTGCGCCCGCAGCCCATCGAGGAGGGCTTTTTGCCCGTGTTCGTCAAGGCGAACACCGACGAAAAGAAGATCGCCATCACCGTGGACGAGTGCACCGGCGCGCCCATCACGTCGCAGTTCGCCAAGCTGGCCTACAAGTACGGCGCGAAGCTGACGCTGTTCCCCAGCGGCGAAAACTGCATGCTCAAGGGCATGGGCGACGTGCTGAAGGTGTGCGTGTACCAGATGGGCTTTGAGATCGAAAACCGCTGCTTCAAGGCCACCAGCAAGCTGTACTCGATGAACGACGCCATGATGGCCGCGGAGATCTGGAAGCAGGAGATCGCGCTGAGCTACGTGCTGGGCGTGCGCTACCACCCGCACTTCCTGCGCCTCTACGGCGGCGACGGCGAGAACGACGGCCGCACCCACGCCTACCTGGCCCAGGAGGGCTACCTGGGCATCGCCGACTGGACCTTCAACGGCGGCACCATGGCCGAGGGCCGCATCAGCGGCAACCTCGCCCCGGGCAACATCTACTACTTCAAGTCCACCAAAGAGGACCTTCGCATGATGGAGCTGCTGATGGAGGAGGCGAAGGGCCAGGGCTATGAGATGGTGACGATGAACGCGCTGTTCGGCTACGACGAGAACACCTGGGAAGAGGGCGTGAACGTGCTGGCCGAGGACATGCCGGAGCTGAAGAACAAGGACGTGCCCTACTACTTCATGAAGACCGGCGACTGCACCTGGGCCACGAACCTGCTGCAGCGCCGCCTGATCGAGCTGGGCTACCTGTCCGAGGGCAACGCTGACGGCGTGTTCGGCAGCGGCACCGCCGCCGCCCTCAGCGCCTTCCAGGCCAAGCTCGGCCTCGCCGCCACCGGCGCCGCCGACGTCATCACCCAGGAAAAGCTCTACGCCCGCAACGCCCCGAGGGTGGACGAGTAGGGGAGAGTTTAGAGTTTAGAGTTGAGAGTTTAGAGTGGAGTGAGGAGTTAGGAGTGGATTGCCGCTGCCACGCGGTAACTCCGTAGGGGCGCCGATGCGGCGCCCCTACGATTTACGGCAGCCGCTATTCCTACTCCCTACTCCCTACTCCCTACTCCCTACTCCCTCCAACTATCCCTATTGCCTATTGCCTAATCCCTCACCTCATAAAAATCCCCCTTGCAATTTCTCCCCAAATCCGATATA
>CACYET010000028.1 GCA_902773515.1 uncultured Eubacteriales bacterium
CATCTTGTCCTGCATGCCGATGGGGTTCTCGCCGAAGGAGCCGAAGGCCACGTCGATGTCGTGGTCCTTGCCGTGCTTGGCGAAGTAGATGGAGAAGTGGCTGTCGCCGCTGTGGTAGATGTTGCCGCCGGGCGTCTTGACCAGGTAGTTCACGGCCTTGTCGTCCATGTCGGTCGGGCACACGCCGGTCAGCTCCTCGCGGTCGGGGCCGGTGGAGTCGGTGGTGACGATGCAGGTGCGGTCAAAGCTGTCCAGGCACACGATCTCCAGATCCTTGATCTTGATCGTGTCGCCGGGCTTGACGATGCGGCAGCGGTCCTCGGGCACGCCCCACTTCACCCAGGTCTCCACGCTCTTGAGGGGGCCGATGAAGGGCACGGGGATCTCCTTGCCGTTCTCGTCGGTGGTGGTCATGCCGCTGTTGATCACATGGGCCGCCCACTCGGCGGACATGTGGTCCTGGTGGTAGTGGGTCGCCAGCACGGCGTCCACCTGCTTGAAGGCGAAGGGATCGATCACGAAGGGCACGTTGCGCAGGTTGGGCTGCATCTTGCGCCCGCCGCACATGTTGGCCATCTGGTGGCCCACCTTCATCTTGCCGTCGCCGTGGGTGCGCTTGCCGTTGCCGCACCACAGGTCGATGGTGATGTTCGCGCCGTCGGGCGTCTTGAACCAGATGCCGGTGCAGCCGAGCCACCACATCGCCACGTTGCCGGGCTGGACGACCTCGTTCTCGATGTCCTCCACCAGCCAGGTGCCCCACTCGGGGAACGTGGACATGATCCACTTCTCACGGGTCATCTCGGATACCTTGCTCAAATTTACCTCCCCTTTCTGTGTATGTTCGGTTTGTTCGTTTCCAACCTTTGCTCGTTCTTATTATAAGATAGTTCGCGCTTTTTTTCAAGCCTTTGTTTATGTTCGATTTGCGTTTTTATGTTTGTTTTATGCCTTTTATGCCCCCATAAACGCGATTCATCAAACATTAACCTTTTGTTGTCTTCATAATTTCATCATTTTGTCGAATCGCGCAGAAACCGCGTCGGCGCGAAATACTCATCCCGGCAGAAATATTAAGGTTTTTTTCTTCTTAATACGGGGATTGCTCTTGCAAAAGGCACAGCAATCGTATATAATCAAACAAAGATGATAGGCGCCTCATATGTTTCCCCCTTTGCCAAAAACGAACAAGTGAGGATGATGTTTATGAAGCGGTACGCCATCGGTCTCTACGAAAAGGCCATGCCGGACAGCCTCAGCTGGCGGGAGAAGCTCGCCTTCGCCAAGGAGGCCGGCTACGACTTCGTGGAGATCAGCATCGACGAGAAGGACGCCAAGCTGGCGCGCCTGGAGTGGACCGAGGAGGAGCGGCTGGAGCTGGTGAAGACCATGAAGGAGGTCGGCCTGCCCATCCGCAGCATGTGCCTGTCCGGGCACCGCAAGTACCCGCTGGGCGCGAGCGACGACGCCGTGCGCACGCGCGGCATGGAGATCATGGAGAAGGCCATCCGGCTGGCGGACGACCTGGGCGTGCGCATCATCCAGCTGGCGGGCTACGACGTGTACTACGAGGAGAGCACAGCGCAGACGAAGGCCATGTTCCTGGAGAACCTCAAAAAGGCCACGGAGATGGCCACCGTGCGCGGCATCCTGATGGGCTTCGAGACGATGGAGACCGACTTCATGAACACGGTCTGGAAGTCCATGTACTACGTGGACGCCGTGGGCAGCCCCTACCTGGGCGTCTACCCCGACTCCGGCAACCTGACCAACGCGGCGCTGTCCTCCGGCGGCAGCGTGCTGGACGACCTGTACTCCGGGCGCGGGCACATCGTGGCGCTGCACCTGAAGGAGACGGTGCCCGGCGTGTTCCGCGAGGTACCCTTCCTCACCGGCCACGTGGACTTCCCCGCCGTGATCGAGAAGGCCTGGGGCATGGGCATCCGCCGCTACGTCACCGAGATGTGGTACACCGGCAACGACGACACCTGGGCCGACGACATACGCTTTGCGTGTGCGAAGATGTCGGAGATACTCGACGCGCAGAGATAGAGTTTAGAGTTGAGAGTTTAGAGTTGAGATTGAATAGCCTGGATGCGCGGACCGCAAACGCCTGAAGCCAACTTCATCTAAACTCTAAACTCTTCACTCTCAACTCTCCATTCGACCGCCGCATCGCGGCAGAGAGGACAGCATATGAAGATCACAAAGAAGGTCATCTCCAACCTGAACAAGTGCTACGCCATGTCGGAGTTGACGTGGCAGGGCAAGCACTGCTTCCTGGTCGCCGCGGAGAAGCGCGACCCCTGCTACGTGTTCTCCGAGGACGGCGAGCAGCTGGACACCGTTTGGACCGAGCCGGGCGGCGTGATGACGATGGTGCCCGTGCCGGGCGCGGACGGCCAGTTCCTGGCCACGCACCAGTTCTACTCCCCCAACGACTCCGCCGACGCGAAGATCGTGATCGCCACCGCGAAGGACGGCGGCTGGGAGATCCGCACGCTGTGCGAGGCCCCGTTCGTGCACCGCTTCGGCATCCTCAACCGGGGCGGCGTGAACTACCTGATCGTCTGCTGCCTGAAGAGCGACCACGAGTACAAGAACGACTGGCGCTTCCCCGGCGCGTGCTACGCCTCGGTGCTGCCCAGCGACCTGAGCGTGTTCAACGAGGAGCACCCGCTGACGCTGGAGCCGATCATGTCCGACATGCTGCGCAACCACGGCTACAGCAAGGTGCAGATCGACGGCTACGAGGCCGCGGTGGTGGGCTGCGAGGAAGGCACCTTCCTGTTCCGCCCGCCCGTCGCCCCCGGCAAGGACTGGGAGATCGACCTGCTGTGCGCCGTGCCCTCGAGCGACTCCGTGCTGATCGACTTCGACGGCGACGGCAAGCTGGAGCTGGGCACGATCAGCCCCTTCCACGGCAATTCGCTGACCATCTACCACCTGGACGAGTTCGGCAACTACGTGCCCTGCTGGAAGTACGACGCGCCGGAGAAGGACACCGAGATGCTCCACGCCACCTGGGCAGGCGAGCTGCTGGGCAGGCCCGCGTGGTGCGTCGGCTGGCGCAAGGGCACCCGCTGCACCATCGCCATCACTTACGAGGACGGCGCGTATAAGACCGAGTTCATCGACAAGGCCACCGGCTGCGCCAACCTGATGCACTTCGTCAACGCCGCCGGACAGGACGTGCTCGTGGGCACCAACCGCGAGATCGACGAAGTGGCGATGTATACGATCACGAAATAGGGAGTAGGGACAAGGGAGTAGGGAGTAGGGGAAGCCGAAAGCGCGGCAGCCGCTATTCCTACTCCCTACTCCCTACTGCCTACTCCCTGTCAACAACCCATCCTATCATTAAGGAGGAAAAATCGATGCTTGAATCTTTGAAGAAGATCGTCTACGAAGCCAATATGGAGCTGCCCCGGCGCGGGCTGGTCACCTACACGTGGGGCAACGTCTCCGGCATCGACCGGGAGAAGGGCCTGTTCGTCATCAAGCCCTCCGGCGTGGACTACGACGCGCTGAAGCCCGAGGACATGGTAGTCATGGACCTGAAGGGCAACAAGGTGGAGGGCGAGCTGAACCCCTCGTCCGACACGCTGACCCACATGGTGCTCTACAACGCGTTCCCGTCCGTGGGCGGCATCGTGCACACCCACAGCCCCTACGCCGTGGGCTGGGCCCAGGCCGGGCTGGACATCCCCTGCTACGGCACCACCCACGCCGACTACTTCTACGGCCCGATCCCCTGCGCCCGCCACCTGACCCAGGAGGAGCTGGACGCCGGCTACGAGCTGAACACCGGCCACACGATCGTGGAGTGCTTCAAGGAGCGCGGCATCGACCCCGTGGCCGTGCCCGCCGTGATCTGCCACAGCCACGGCCCCTTCACCTGGGGCAAGGACGCCAACCAGGCCGTGTACCACGCGGTGGTGCTGGAGGAAGTGGCGAAGATGGCGCTGTTCACCCGCCAGGTGAAGGGCGATGCCGAGCCCGCGCCGCAGCGCATCCAGGACAAGCACTACATGCGCAAGCACGGCCCCAACGCCTACTACGGCCAGGGCAAGCACTGATATGGGCGAGGCGTCGAAGGGCTTTTACCACGCCGACTTCACCTACACGGAGGACGTGCTCTCGGACTTTGAAGCCCTGTACCTGAAGAAGAAGGAGATCTCGCCCGCCATGCGCGTCGCGCTGGGCGCGCTGGGGCTCGTCGGCGCGGGCTACTTCGGCTGGTCGCTGTACGCCGGGGGCTTCCACTTCACCTACGTGGGCTACCTGCTGATCTGCTCGATCATGCTGGTGGTGGCCCTGCACCGGCCCGGCAAGCGCCCGGACGACTCCGTGCAGAAGTACCGCAAGTACTACCTGGGCAAGGGCGCGGCCGTCAGGATCGACGAGGGCGGCGTGGAGCTGAAGATCGAAGGCCAGAAGAACTACGCCCGCAGCAAGTTCAAGGAGATCTACGGCCTGTACGACACCGACAAGTGCTACTACTTCGTCATCAAGGGCAAGGCCTACTACATCCTGCCCCGGGCGAGTGTCGAGGGCGGCACGCCGGAGGAGTTCAAAAAGTACATGGAAAAGAAGTGCGCGAAGCACTTTTTGCACTACGAGATTTGATAAGAGACCAGATTGCCACGTCGGCTGTTGACACAGCCTCCTCGCAATGACGTTGTTTGGATGCGCTTCGTCGTACGTCATTGCGAGGAACCCCGCAGGGGTGACGTGGCAATCTGGTCCTCTTTGCAATACAGCGGGCGGCGCATCGCCGCCCCTACAGAAGGAACAGCGTCAGCCGCTATTCCTGTTCCCTGTTCCCTGTTCCCTGTTCCCTGTTCCCTATTCCCTGTTCCCTATTCCCTATTCCCCCCAAACCACTCCCGCATGTGCTCCTCGCGCTCTTTCGAGGTTTCGCAGTTCAGGCGGAAGTTGTGGCTGCGGACGCGGTAGAGGATGGACTCCAGCGGCTCGGGCCGGCGGAACAGGAAGCCCTGCGCCAGCTCGCAGCCGATTTCCTGCAAAAACTCGCCCTGCGCCTCGGTCTCCAGGCCCTCGGCCAGCGTGTGGATGCCCATGCTGCGGGCGATGTCCACCATGGCGCGCATGATGCGCCGGTTCACGCCGTTGCGCGCGTCCAGGTTGCGCAGGAAGTCCAGGTCAAACTTGATCAGGTCCACGTCGAAGCGGCTGAACACGTTGAGCGACGAATAGCCGCTGCCGAAGTCGTCCAGCCACAGCATAAAGCCCCGGCGGCGCAGCTCCTTCAGCTGGTCGTGGAAGCGTTCGGTGGCGGTGGCCATGTCCTGCTCGGTGATCTCGACGATGAAGTATTCCCTGCCGCAGTACTTCTCGATGCCGTACTTCTCGTACAGCGCGTCGATGTGCGCGGGCACGTCGATGTAGTCGAAGTCCTGGGCGGAGAAGTTCACGCTGGTCGGCAGCAGCGGCAGCCCCGACTCCACGCGGATCGGGATCTCCCGGAACACCTGCTCCGCCATGCACATGTCCAGCTTGTACAGCAGGTGGTACTTCTCCAGCACCGGGATGAACTCGCCGGGCGAGATGGTGCCCTGGATGGGGTCCACCCAGCGGGCCAGCGCCTCGAAGCAGGCGGTCTTGCGGGTCTGGATGCGGGCGATGCCCTGGTAGAACACCTTGATCCAGCCGTTCTCCAGCGCCTGCTCGAAGTTCTCCACGATGTAGCGCTGGCTCCAGTACTCGTCGTCGGCGTTGGGCGAGTAGAAGCGGCAGACGGCGTTCAGGTCGCTGCCGATCTGCTTGAGGGCGTTCTTGGCGTGGTCCAGCGCCTCGGTGGTCTTCATGTCGTCGGCGTACACGCAGACGCCCACCTTGTTGCCGGTGGTGTTGCCGTAGGCCTTGGCCTTCACCTGGTCGTTCACGGCGTCGATCCGCCGTTCCACGTCCGCATCCTCGCGGTAGGCGTCGATCACCACGAAGTGATCGTCCGCGGCGCGGGCGATCAGCGCGCCGGGGAACGCCGCCTCCAGCTCGCGCGCGATCAGCTGCAGCAGCTCGTCGCCCTGGGCCACGCCGTACTGCGCGTTATAGAACTGCATGGAGTCCACGTCGGAATACACCAGCATCGGCCGCTGGGCGTCCAGGCGCATGGCGTTCACGCGCTCGTCGGCGAACTGGATCAGGTAGTTGAGGTTCGGCAGGCCCGTCACCGCGTCGGTGTAGAAGTGGTCCTGCTGGAACTGCATGTACTTCTCGGCCATCTTCACGATCTCGTCGCGCGACTTGGACACGTCCGAGTACGTCAGCACCGCAAGCTCGGTGCCATCGGGCATCGTCTGCCACTTGCCGAAGGCGTGGATGTAGTGATAGCCGTCGCCGCGGCGGCTGCGGAAGACCACGTCGTAGTCGCACTCCTTGCGGGCGAAGCCCTCCGTGATGCGCTTGATGCGCCCCGCGTCGTCGGGATGCATCGTCTCGAACAGGCCGGAGGTCAGGCGGCGCGTCGCCATTTCCCGATCCACGCCCATCTGCTCGCAGAAGCCGTCGGAAAGCAGCACCGGCACGATCTTTTGGTCGATGTACCGATAGTAGACGAAGGGCACGGGCTGGCTCTCATAGGCCTTTCTCAAATCCTCGGGAAACGTGTACATCGCGGGGTCCTCCCATCGTTATCGCCTGTCGTGTAACTTCATTATAACATATATTGCGTGACAATGCCATATGTAAATTCGCAGGAAAGTGAGGAGTGAGGAGTGAGGAGTTAATTGTGGCTGCCGCGCGACGGCTAAAACCGCCCTTCCTTTACGTAGGGGCGGCGATGCGCCGCCCGCCCTGAACGCAATGATATGTTTTGGGCGGGCGCCGCATCGGCGCCCCTACATAGATGAAAGGCGGCAACCGCCACGGACGCCAATTATGGCGTCCCTACGGCTCATTCCTCATTCCTAATTCCTCATTCCTAATTCCCTCCGTCCGGCTTCTCCTGAATCCGCGGGGCGTCGGCGGTGCGGCGGATGTGGCGGCAGTCGTTGAACAGCTCCAGCCGGGGTCGGACGTATTCGCCCGGGCGGACGGGCAGCTCCACGATGATGACGGAGGTGAAGTCGTAGGGCATCACCGACAGCACGTAGGGCAGCGGCAGCACCAGCAGCCGCGCCAGCGCACAGCCGCCGCTGCCGCCGTGGCTGAACAGGGCGATGGTCTCCTCCGCGTCGGTCTGGCACAGGTAGCGCCCGCCGTCGCGCGCGTAGCCGTGGCGCGCCAGCAGCGCGTCGAACTTCGCGCAGACCTCGTCGTAGCAGCGCGTGGCGGCGTTCTCGCGGAAGTACGGGTGCTCCCGCCAGCTGTCGCCGTGGAAGTCGAAGTTCTCCCGCTCGATCAGCCAGTCGCTCAGCGTCCAGGGGTGGCCCTGGACGGGGATGCCCGGCCCGCCCCAGGTGATCTCGCGCATGAAGTCCAGCGTCACCACCGGCAGGCCCAGCACGCGCGCGGTACAGGCGGCGGTCTGCGCCGCGCGGCCGCACGACGAGGCGTAGATCTTGGAAATGCCCTCCCCCGCCAGGCGCTCGGCCGCGGCGGCGGCCTGTCTGCGGCCCTCCACGGTCAGGCAGTCGCGGGCGTAATCCGGCTCCCCGTGCCGCACAAAAACGATCCTCATGGCGTCTCCTCCCGTCGCGCGCGATTCCTCTGCCTCCATTATAGCACACCCCCGCGCAAAAGGCCACGCCGTCTTTGCCCCGTCCGGGCGCACGGTATGAGAACTACAACGTTATCCCTTCTCAATTCTTGCGCTTCCGCGTTCGACGATGTGAAGCGAAGCGCAAGAAATTTCAATGGAACGCCCAAAAAACACATTGACAACGCCCCTTAACGTGATTATAATTGGTAGAGTAATCGGCACACGCGATTTTCGTAATTTTCGCAAATCCTACAATATTATAGCGACCTGCGTTGAGAAAATCGCCCATAATTTTGCAGTTTTGGCCAACCGGCCTGAACGAAGATAAAAAGGAGGAACACAGTATGAAGAACCTGAAGAAGATCCTGGCGCTGTTGATCGCGGCGCTCATGATCTGCGGCACGGTCGCGGCGTTCGCGGAGGACGTGGACCTGCCCCGTACCGAGACGCTGTACTTCGCGGGCCAGCAGTGGGGCACCGTGAACAGCTGGAACATCATCGGCACCAACCAGAACAACTCCATGGCGATCGCGGGCAACGCCGGCGGCTATCGCACGCTGATGTTCGAGACGCTGTACATGTACAACTTCATGAACGGCGAGATCAAGGGCCTGCTGGCCAACGACGACTACGCCTGGAATGACGACATGACCCAGCTGACGCTGTCCATCAAGGACGCCGCCAAGTGGTCTGACGGCACCCCCGTCACCGCCGACGACGTGAAGCGCACCTTCGACATCGGCGTCGAGATCGGCAACGGCACCGGCACCGGCCTGAAGGGCTACATCGACAGCATCGAGGCCGATGGCAAGAACGTGACCATCAACGCCAAGCTGAACGACGAGGGCAAGCCCGTGAACCCCCTGAAGGTTCTGGACTTCCTGACCGGCACCCCCATCGCCCAGGCCGCGTGGATCGACACCGTGGTCGAGCGCAACAATGGCGACGCCGTGTCCATCCTGAACGACGCCGGTGAGGACGTCGTCTGGAGCGGCCCCTACACCAAGTACTACGCCGACGACCAGAAGGTTGTCCTCATCCGCGACGACAACTACTGGGGCCAGGACGAGTCCATGTGGGGCAAGCTGCCCGTGCCGAAGTACATCGCGCACGCGATCTACGCCGACAACCCCGCGGGCGAGAACGCCCTGAAGGCCGGCGAGGTGGACGTCTGCCAGCAGTTCATCGGCAACGTGCAGAACCTGTGGCTCGAGGACGAGCTGCCCATCAGCACCTACTATGAAGAGGCGCCCTACGGCGTCTGCCTGACCATGCCCACCGCGTGGTACAACTTCAACCTGCCCGTGCTGGCCGAGAACCCGGCCCTGCGCAAGGCCATCGCCATGGCCGTTGACTATGACACCATCATCGCCAACGCCATGACCAACCAGAGCCCCTCCTTCTCCGACGTGCCGCGTTCCCTGATGAACCCGACCGAAGGCGAGCAGGCCCTGTACGATCATGACGCCGTGGCCGACCTGCAGTGGGCCGGCAACGACATCGACGGCGCCAACGCCCTGCTGGACGAGGCGGGCCTGGTCGATACCGACGGCGACGGCATCCGCGAGTACAACGGCGAGAAGATCTCCCTGAACGCCGTGTGCCCGAACGGCTGGACCGACTGGCAGGCCTCCATGGAAGTGGTCGCGGCTGCCGGCAAGAACATCGGCATTGAGATCACCACCCTGTATCCCGAGTGGGACATCTACCAGACCGTGTTCACCAACCCGAGCCAGACCGAGTACGCCATCTACATGTGGTCTCCCGACGCGGCCGCGCCGTCCAACCCCTGGCAGCGCGTCAACCAGTTCATGGGCAGCGAGTTCGTGGGCGTCGAGAACAACTGGAGCGGCAACTGGGGCCAGTACGTGAACGAGGAAGCGGACGCCCTGATCAAGAAGATCCCCGTCACCACCGATGCTGAGGAGCTGAAGAGCCTCTACACCGAGCTGACCAAGATCTACCTGACCGACGTTCCCAGCTTCTCGCTGATGTATCGTCCTTCCCTGTTCCACGCCGTGAACGAGTCCGTCTGGACCAACTTCCCCTCTGGCGACGACGGCCGCAACATCCCGCCGGCTGACTGCACCGACGGCTACGGCATCGCCGCTCTGTACGAGCTGGAACTCGTCGGCTGATGATCGGATGAGGTCTTCCATAGACCTGACTTCGATTAAGGCATGACGGAAACGGCCATGCTTCGACCTTCTCGGAGCATGGCCGTTCTTCAACCTTTCGGGAAGACCATTGTAGGGGCGGCGTTCCACCGCCTTCTCACTCAACGCAGGGATTTGTTCCGGGCGGGCGGCGCAACGCCGCCCCTACAAAGGCTCGCGGCCGCGAGGCCGCGCTACCCATATCCGAGCAAGGGAGTGAAAAAACCCGTATGAAAGGATACAGGAAGTACTTTGGCAAGAAGATCGCGTGGTTTTTGATCACGCTGGTCGCCGCCGTGATACTGAACTTCGTGCTGCCGCGGCTGATGCCGGCCGACCCGGTGTCGGCCATCACGGGCAAGATGGCCCAGGGCATGACCGACGCCAGCGCCGTGCAGGAGATCTACAAGCGCTACGAGGCGGAGTTCGGCACGAACAAGCCCATGGTCACGCAGTTTTTGATCTTCGTGAAAAACCTGTTCAAGGGCGACCTGGGCACCTCGTTCAGCCAGTACCCGCGCAAGGTGTCCGACATCATCTCCAGCGCCATTGGCTGGACCATCGCGCTGCAGCTGCCGGCCATCCTCGTGGGCTGGCTGCTGGGCAACCTGTTGGGCGCGCTGGCGGCGTACATCCGAAAGGGGTTCGACAAGGTGCTCTTGCCGGTGTCGCTGTTTTTGAGCAACGTGCCGGCGTTCGGCATGGCGGTGACGCTGCTGGTGCTGTTCGCGGTGAACTGGAAGATCGCGCCGATCGGCGGCGGCTACGCCTTCGACATGATCCCCAACTTCTCGTGGCGGTTCATCAAGTCCGTGATATCGCACTACCAGCTGCCGTTCTGGTCCATCGTGCTGGTGTCCATCGGCGGCCAGGCGGTGGGCATGCGCTCGATGTCGATCTATGAGCTGAACGCCGACTACGTGAAGTACGCCCGCTTCCTGGGCATCAAGGACCGCAAGATCGTCGGCTACGTGTTCCGCAACGCGATGCTGCCCCAGGTCACGGGCCTTGCGCTGTCCATCGGCACGATGATCGGCGGCGCGCTGGTGGCCGAGATCATCTTCAGCTATCCCGGCCTGGGCAGCACGATGTACTCCGCCGTCACCGCAGCGGACTACCCGCTGATCTCCGCCACGACGCTGATCATCACATTCATGGTGCTGGTGGTGACGTTCCTGCTGGACATCATCTACGGCTTCATCGATCCGCGCGTCAAGGCCGCCCAGTTCGACGCATAAGGGAAGGAGGAGCAGAAAATGAAGAATACACTCAGACAGGTTTTCCACTCCTCAAAGTTCGTGGTGGGCTTCGTGATCTTCGTGGCGATCCTGCTGACGATGTTCATCTACCCGCTGGTGAACCCCGGCAACCCCCTGCAGATGATCGGCGTGGGCACCTTCGCCAAGCCCGGCACCTACGTGTCGCTGTACGACGCCACCAAGACCAACACCGAGACCTTCCGCCTGCCCGACGCCGACGAGAAGCGCCTGGTGAAGCTGCTGACGGACGCCGACCGCGTGGCGATGGTCGAGTGGTTTGACGCGATGGGCATCAGCGTGGAGGGGCTGGACATCTCCGACACCGACGCGCTGCTGGACATGTGGAAGGCCAACTACGACCCCGCCGCCAAGCCCAAGGGCATGACGCAGGCCAAGCGCAACTTCTACAAGCGCCTGAACAACTCCATCGCCGAGATCGGCGCCGCCGAGACGCTGATCATCACCGAGAAGAACGAGGAGACGGGCGAGCTGGAGGAGCAGGGCAAGATCACCAAGACCGACTACGTGAACACGAGCGCCGTGGCGAACGTGAAGACGCTGCCGCTGGGCACCGACAACTTCGGCCGCGACGTATTGAAGGAGCTGATCTCCGCCGCCGGGACGTCGCTCTTGATCGGCCTGCTGGCCGGCGCGGTGGCCACGCTGGTGGGCCTGACGCTGGGCCTGCTTTCGGGCTACGTGGGCGGCGTGGTGGACGACATCATCATGTTCATCACCAACATCTTCACCGTCATCCCCGGCTTCGTGCTGCTGATCCTGATCAGCTATTCCATCGGCCAGGAGCAGCGCGGCGCGACCGTCGTCGCCCTGGTCATCGGCCTGACGAGCTGGACGTGGACCACGCGTTCCGTGCGCTCGCAGGTCATATCGCTCAGAAACCGCGACCACGTGAACCTCTCCAAGCTCTCGGGCCACAACCTGGTGCGGATCATCGTGACGGACATCCTCCCCTACATCGCCTCCTACGTGGTGATGGCGTTCATCCTGCAGGTCTCCTCCGGCATACTGGCCGAGGCGCAGCTGTCGCTGCTGGGCCTGGGGCCGAGGACCACCGAGGTGCCCACGCTGGGCCTGATGATGAACTGGGCGATGCTCTACTCCGCCCACACCAACGGCTCCTGGTGGGCCTACTTCCCGGTCATACTCACGATCACGCTCATCTCGTTCTCGCTGAACCTGATGAACACGGGCCTGGACCAGGTGTTCAACCCCACACTGAGGGATTAAGGAGGCAGCCATGGGAAAGAAGATACTGGAGGTCAGGAACCTCAAAACCAAGTATATCACCCGCTTCCACGAGGACGTGTTCGCGGTGGACGGCGTCTCCTTTGACATCGAAGAGGGCAAGAGCCTGGGCGTGGCCGGCGAGTCCGGCTGCGGCAAGTCCACGCTGGCGCTGAGCATGATGGGCTACTACTTCCCGCCGCTGCACTACATCAGCGGGGACATCATCATCGACGGCAAGAACATCTCCGGCATGGACCCCGACGCCGTGCGCAAGAACATCCTCGGCACCGAGATCGCCTACATCCCGCAGGCGGCCATGAACGCCCTGAACCCCACGCAGCGCATCATCCGCTTCGTGGAGGACGTCATCCGCGTGCACGAGCCCGGCGCGAGCAAGAAGGACATCCGCGAGCGCGCCACCCAGCGCTTTGCCGAGCTGGGCCTGCCGGCCAGCGTGCTGGACAAGCACGCCGTGGAGCTCTCCGGCGGCATGAAGCAGCGCACCGTCATCGCCATATCGACGATCCTCTCCCCGAAGGTGCTGATCGCCGACGAGCCGTCCTCGGCGCTGGACGTCACCAGCCAGAAGATGGTCATCAAGATGATGCGCGAGCTGATGGAGAAGGGCTACATCAAGTCGATGCTGTTCATCACCCACGAGCTGCCGCTTTTGTACAACGTGACCGACGACATCATGGTCATGTACGCGGGCCAGATCGTGGAGAAGGGCACCGCCAAGGAAATGGTGTTCGACCCGACGCACCCGTATTCCCACGGCCTGATGGGCTCGATCCTGGTGCCCGAGGAGGGCACGCGCGGCGCGAAGCTCACGGCCATCCCCGGCACGCCGCCGAACCTGAAAAAGCCGCCGCAGGGCTGCCGGTTCGCCGAGAGGTGCAAGTACGCCAGGCCCGAGTGCCGCTACACCGGCATCCCCGAGCGCTTCTTCGGCGAGAACGACAGCCGCATGTACCGCTGCCTGATGGGCGTGGACGAACTGAAGGAGGTGTACAGCCATGAGTGAGATCAAGGCGAGGCCCGCGAAGGACTTTACCAACGCCCCCATGTGCCTGTCCGGCCGCGGCGTCACCAAGGTGTTCGGCCTGGGCGACAAGAAGACCGTGGCCGTGGACCACGTCGACTTTGACTTCCACGTGGGCGAATTCGTGTCCATCGTGGGCGAGTCCGGCTCCGGCAAGACCACGCTTTCCAAGATGCTGCTGGGCCTTCTGAACGCCAGCGAGGGCGAGAT
>CACYET010000029.1 GCA_902773515.1 uncultured Eubacteriales bacterium
CTACATTCCCGAGTATCCCGTGGGCGACGCCGAGTATTGCGCCAACGAGATCATCGACTTCCTTCCCATCGCCCGCACGATCCTGGGCCTCAAGGACCTGAAGATCATCACCTTCGGCCCCCGTCCCTTCGACTTCCTGGCCTGCAACGCGCCCATCGCGCCGCTGTTCAAGCTGGGCGTCAACGTGCAGGAGAACTCCGAGCTGGACCTGCTGAAGGCCTACAAGGAGCACGCGAACGATCCCCGCATCCCCGCCAAGATCAAGGAGATGGAGGACGAGCTGGGCGAGGGCAACAAGATGCCCGGCATCCTGCCGCGCCTGGCGCAGTATGAGCTGACCCTGCTCGACTGGATCGAGGCCAACAAGGGCACCTGCAAGTACGTGGTCATGGCCAACAAGTGCTGGCCGGCGTTCCAGACCGAGTTCGGCTTCGTGCCCTGCTACGTGAACAGCCGCCTGACCGCCATGGGCATCTGCACCGCCTGCGAGGTGGACATCTACGGCGCGCTGTCCGAGTACATCGGCACCTGCGTGACCGGCGAACCCGTCACCCTGCTGGACATCAACAACAGCGTGCCCGCCGACATGTACGAAGAGAGCATCAAGGGCAAGTTCGACTATCGCCACAACGAGACCTTCATGGGCTTCCACTGCGGCAACACCCCGATGTGCCGCCTGACCAAGGGCACCATGAAGTATCAGCTGATCATGAACCGCGGCCTTGAGGGCGGCGGCGAGCCCGACATCACCCGCGGCACCCTCGAGGGCGACATCGCTCCCGGCGCGATCACCTTCTACCGCCTCCAGGGCAACAAGGACAGCCAGCTGCAGGCCTACATCGCCCAGGGCGAGGTGCTGCCCGTGGCCACCCAGTCCTTCGGCGGCATCGGCGTGTTCGCGATCCCCGAGATGAATCGCTTCTATCGCCACGTGCTGATCGAGGACGGCTATCCGCATCACGGCGCCGTGGCCTTTGGCCATGCCGGCAAGGCCATCTTTGAGGTGCTCAAGTATCTGGGCATCGAGAAGATCAGCTTCAACCAGCCCAAGGGCTGCTACTACAAGAGCGAAAATCCCTTCGCCTGATCCACATGGGACCACGCCGCCGCGACGCCTCGGCCTCGCGGCGACGTTTTTTAGAAATCTGACGGAATATGGGAGGAAAAGCGAATGAAGAAAATTATGGCGATCCTGATGGCGCTGCTGCTCGTGGGCTGCGCGGCGCTGGCGGAGGCCGCGGTGCAGGACGAAGGCTTTGTGTTCTGCAACGGCATCACCTGGGGCATGACGCCGGAAGAGGTGGCGGCGGCGGAGAACGTCGAGGAAGCCGACGCGTTTGACTACGGCGAGAAGCTGACCTTCATGGAGTTTGAGGACGTCGAGGCGCTCGCGAACACCGAGGGCGACGCGAATTTCATCTTCCTGAACGGCGCGCTTGTGGTGTGCGGCTACGAGTTTGACGAGGAGGACATCGACGTGCAGACCGTGCTCGAGGCCGTCAAGGCTGAATACGGCGAGCCGACGGACTCCGATCCCGCCACGCTCAATGCGCTGCTGGGCGCGCTGACGGGGCCGTCCGAGCTGGAGGACGGCGCGTTCTTCGCCGGCTGGACGCTGCCCGACGGCACCTATGTCGGCATCACCGACAGCTTTGACGACATCGAGCTGGCGTATCTGGACGCCCCGACCATCGGCGCGCAGGCCGAATGACGCACCGGACGGGATGATACCCCACAACGCCGCGGACGGCAGCGCCCTCCGCGGCGTTGCGGCGGATCGTCCGTCCCTGCGCCCGTCTAAGCCCCTGTAGGGCGGCGTTGCGGCGCTCGCCTGAAGAAAACAGACCTGGAGCAGAAGCCATGAAAAAACGCCTGTTGCTGTGCGCCGTGCTCGCCCTCGCGGCGCTCGTTTTGTGCGGCTGCCGGTTCGCGGTGGTGGAGGCGGGCAGCGTCGTCATCGAGGCGCCCACGCCCACGCCCGAAGCCACGCCGGTCCCTGAGGATGAAGCGCCATAGTTGACAAAGATTTAAACGATTCGCCTTGCTATTGGCGCGGGATGGCGCTATAATATTGCCGTTATAATTTGAATATAGCGGCTTTTTGCCGATCGAGGAGCGATACATAGTATGCGACGCGCAATGTGTCTTTTTATTTTGACGGCCCTGTTGGCCCTTTCCGCCGCCCCCGCCGCCCTGGCCATCACCGGCAAGGAGGCGCTCTTTGGCGGCGGCGTGCCCGAGGGCGGCTCCGAGACCCCGCCGACGACGGCCCCCGAGGCGTCCGAGCCTGCCGACAGCGGCAGCAGCTCCTCCATGGTGCAGTATCCCACGCTGAAGCTGGGCGACCGGGATGGTGACGACAGCACCGCCTACATCGTGTTTTTGCAGAACCGGCTGATCGAGCTGGGCTACCTGCGCGACGCGGCGGACGGCGTGTACGGCGAGAACACCGAGACCGCGGTCAGGGCCTTCCAGCGCTACAACAACCTGGAGGAGACCGGCGTGGCCGATTCCATCACCCAGAACAAGCTGTACTCCGACCTGTCCACGCTGACGCCCATGGCCGAGGACAGCAACATGTTCGGCGGCGAGCTGACCCGCGTGCAGAGCATGCTGGGACAGTGGGGCTTCTACGGCGGCCAGGTGGACGGCGTGAACGGCTCCGGCACAGAAAACGCCATCCAGACCTTCAAGGCCTACATGAAGCAGCTGAACCCTACCTTCGGCGTGACGCCCACGCCCGCGCCCACCGCCACGCCCAACCCCGAGGGCCAATTCAACGACATGCCCGTCGTGATGGATATGCCGCTGGCGACGCCGAACACCGACTACGAGTGGGACGGCACCATCACCGACGCGGTGATGGAGTACGTGGACGGCGACAAGGACTTCGTCGTGTTCCGCCAGGCCGTGCAGGAGGGCTCCAACGGCGCGGAGGCGCTGCGCGTGCAGACCCGCCTGCACCAGCTGAAGTACCTCTGGGGCACCGACGGCGAGTTCGGCACCCTGTCCGTGCGGGCGCTCAGGTACTTCCAGCGCAAGAACGGCCTGCAGGAGACGGGCATCGCCGACGCCGAGACCCAGCAGGTGTTGTTCTCCGCCAAGGCCATGCCGGGCGAGGAGTACGTGTTCCCCTACAAGCTGATCGTGGACGTCTCCGAGCAGAAGGTGTACGTCTACCAGTGGACCGGCGAGCGGTACGAGGGCCCCATCTACACCTTCACCTGCGCCACCGGCAAGAAGGACACCCCCACGCCGCTGGGCACCTACCAGGCCGGCGGCAAGGCCGCGGGCGAGTGGTACTACTTCAAGGACTTCAACTGCTACGCCAAGTGGGCCTACCAGATCGTGGGCGGCATACTGTTCCACTCCAACACCATGGACAAGCCCAAGGGGAAGCCCAGCAACGGCGGCCTCGGCCACCGCGCCAGCCACGGCTGCGTGCGCATGCGCGTGGAGGACGTCAAGTGGATCTATGACAACTGCCCGTCCGGCACGACCGTCGTGATCCAGCAGTGATCCGAATCGGGCGATGGCCGCCGGAGCGCATGCGCTCCGGCGGCCATCGTTTTACCCATCCTTCATTGACATTTTGTGCCCGTTCGTGTATATTGGAGGTAAACACATGACGCAGGAGGGAAACGCCATGAAGCTGCCTGGCTATCATGAGGATTTGCACACGCTGCACGTGAACACGCTGCCCAACCGGGCCTACTACATCCCGTATTCCGACGGGGAGGCCGCCCGCAGGGACGTGCGCGCGGAATCGGACCGGTTCCAGTCGCTCAGCGGCGAGTGGAAGTTCCGCTTCTTTGCCAGCACCGCCGACCTGCCGGAGGACTTCCTCTCCGAGGTCCAGCCGTTGGACGCGATCCATGTGCCCTCGGTGTGGCAGATGCACGGCTACGACCGGCACCAGTACACCAACGTGCGCTATCCGATCCCGTTTGACCCGCCCTTCGTGCCGGCGAAGAACCCCTGCGGCCTGTACATCCGCCACTTCAAGCTGGACGACCAGGAGGGCGTCCGCACGCTGGTGTTCGAGGGCGTGGACTCCTGCTTCTACCTGTGGCTCAACGGCGAATTCGTGGGCTACAGCCAGATCTCCCACTCCACCAGCGAGTTTGACGTGACCCGGTTCGTGCATCCCGGCGACAACGCGATCGCCGTGCTGGTGCTGAAGTGGTGCGACGGAACCTATCTGGAGGACCAGGACAAGCTGCGCATGTCCGGCATCTTCCGCGACGTGTACCTGCTGCGCCGCGACGCCCGCCACATCTGGGACTACTTCGTGCACACGAACCTCTCCCATGACCTGCGCGCTTGCGACCTGCGCGTGGACTTCCAGCTGCGCGGCGAATCGCCGGAGAACCACTCCGTGCACTACTACCTCTACGATCCCCAGGGCGATCCCGTCGTCAACGGGCGCACCTACGACAATCACATCGATATCCACCTGGACGACGTGGAGCTGTGGAACGCGGAGAACCCGTGCCTGTACACGCTGGTGCTGCGCTACGCGGGCGAGCGGATCGTGGAGTTCGTCGGCCTCAGGGAGATCCACGTCTCTGACCGCGTGGTGTACATCAACGGCCAGAAGGTGAAGTTCCGCGGCGTGAACCGCCACGACAGCGACCCGGTGGTCGGCCCCGCCGTGGACGAGAACCACATGCTGCGCGACCTGGTGCTGATGAAGCAGCACAACATCAACGCCATCCGCACCAGCCACTATCCCAACTCCCCGCTGTTCAGCCGCATGTGCGACCGCTACGGCTTCTACCTGATCGGCGAGGCCGACCTGGAGTGCCACGGCGTGGTGTTCTACGACGGCGACTACAGCGAGGCCAACTACAACCGCATCGCCCAGGACCCGGACTTCTGCGATGCGATCCTCGACCGCGTGCAGCACAGCGTCATCCGCGACAAGAACCGGCCCAGCATCGTGATCTGGTCGATGGGCAACGAGTCCGGCATGGGCGCGAACCTGCACGAGGCGCTGCGCTGGACCAAGGAATACGATCCCTCCCGCCTGACGCACTACGAGCGCGCGTCGTTCCCCCCGCCGGGCGAGGAGATCAACCACGACAACCTGGACCTGTACAGCCGCATGTACCCCTCCATCGAGGAGATCGACCGCTACTTCGAGGAGGGCCGCATCGACAAGCCCTACGTGCTCTGCGAGTACGCGCACGCGATGGGCAACGGCCCCGGCGACCTGGAAAACTACTTCCGCTGCTTCGACCGCCACGACGGCCACTGCGGCGGCTTCGTGTGGGAGTGGTGCGACCACGCGGTGGACATGGGCCGCAACCCCGACGGACGCCGGCGCTACTGCTACGGCGGCGACTTCGGCGAGTTCCCGCACGACTCCAACTTCTGCATGGACGGCCTGGTGTACCCGGACCGCCGAGCGCACACGGGCCTGAAGGAGTACAAGAACGTGAACCGCCCCGCGCGCATCCGCGAGGTGAACCTGGAGGCCGGCCAGTTCGACATCCGCAACATGCTGGACTTCACCACCCTCGGCGAGCACATCCGGCTGACCTACGCCGTGCGCCAGGGCGGGCGGGAGATCGCCCGAGGCGAGGTGGGGGAGGAGTGGCTGAACGTGCCGCCCCACGCCGTGCAGCCGTTTGAGATCCCGCTGCCGGACACGAAGCGCGTGCCCTTCGCGGTGTACTTTGAGATGCGCCAGCGCTACGACCGGCCCCTGGTGCCCGCGGAACACCTGCTGGGCGTGGAGCAGATCGGCCGGCAGCGCCTGGAGCTGCCCCAGAAGCCCGAGGGCGTGCTGGCCGTGGAGGTGCTGGAGGACGACGGCAACGTGACGCTGCGCGGCGAGAACTTCCGCTACGTGTTCGATAAGCAGACGGCCTGCTTCCGCGTGTTGAACTATGAGCAGCTGCACTTCCTGGAGGCGCCGCTGACCTTCAACATCTGGCGCGCGCCCACCGACAACGACATGTACATCAAGGAGCAGTGGCGGCGCTTCGGCTACGACCGCGCCATCCCGCGCGTGTACAACGTGCGCGTGGAGGCGGGCGACGACGCGGTGATCACCGCCGATTTCAGCCTCGGGGCCATCAGCCTGCCCAACATCGCCGCGGGGACCGCCGTCTGGCGCGTGCGCATGAACGGCAGGATCGAAGCCAGCATCCACCTGAAGCGCCGCGAGGGCGCGCCCGCGCTGCCGCGCTTCGGGCTGAGGTTCATGCTGCCGGGCGAGATCGGCCAGGTGCGCTACTTCGGCTACGGCCCCTACGAGAGCTACAAGGACAAGCACCGCGCCAGCGTGAAGCACCTGTTCGAGGACACCGTGGAGGAGATGTACGAGGACTACATCCGCCCGCAGGAGAACGGAAGCCGCTGGAATTGCGACTACGTGCGGCTGTGGGGCCCGCTGGGCGGCCTGGAGGTGACGGGCGAGGAGTTCAGCTTCAACGCCTCGCGCTTCACGCAGGAGGAGTTGACCGAGAAGGCCCACAACTTCGAGCTCGTGCCCTGCGGCGACACCGTGTTCTGCCTCGACTACTGCCAGAACGGCATCGGCTCGAACAGCTGCGGCCCCAAGCTGAACCCCAGCTACGCCATGCCGGACGAGTTCACGTTTGAATTCGCGCTCCAGCCCTTCGCGAGGGACGAGGCGTAGAGGGGAAAAAACCAGATTGCCACGTCGGCCCCCTTCGGGGCCTCCTCGCAATGACGTACGACGAAGCGCAGACGTACAATGTCATTGCGAGGAGCGAAGCAACGTGGCAATCTGGTCCTTACGGAAAAGACTCTTCACTCCGTTCGGGATGACAGGGCGGCGGTTGCCGCGTGGTTGTCATCCTGAGCGAAGCGAAGGATCTTTTCGCTTTGTTTTGGGCGGGCGGCGCAACGCCGCCCCTACAGTCGTTTTGGTAAAGCGATCCCTATCTCACCGCGATCTCCCGCTTCATGCCGTGCACGTAGTACTGCACGCGGATGGTGCGCACAGCGTCGGCGGGCGCGGTGGTGATCAGCTTGAGATCCACTGACGCGCTGTCGCGGGCGGGCACGTCGCTGCCCTCGCCGGTGAGCGCATAGACGGCGATGTCGCCCGGCTCGGCCTCGGCGCGGATGTCCAGCCATTCCGCGGGGAAAAGCCCCCGGTTCGTCAGAGTCAGGTTGACATCCACCAGCGTGTAGCCCGAGGGGTCCTCCGGCAGATTGGGGTCCGCGAAGCTCTGCGGCGCGGACCCGCTCGCCAGCAGGCTCCGGATGGCCCCGTAGGCCTCCGGGTAGTCCGTGGCCTTCGCGGTCTGGACGTACACCTGGGCGTGCAGCGTGCCGCCCAGATAAAACCAGGCGGCGAAGCCCGCGATCAGCACGAGCAGAACGACCAGCACGGCGGTGAGCTTGCGCATAGACCGAACCTCCACATTTCAATAGTATTATTATAACAGCCTATCGTTAAGAGTATACCGTGAATCGGAATGAACTCCCAAAAGCCTTCCCCTTTGGGGAAGGTGGCGCGAAGCGCCGGAAGAGGTCGATGCGGTCCAGCGAAAGGATTGTGTGCTGTTCGACCTCATCCGTCATTTGCTGCGCAAATGCCACCTTCTCCATAGGGGAAGGCTTTTGAAGCATATTTGTATTTTTCCCCGACCTGTGTTATAATATAATAGTAATGCTTTATCCTGCCGGAAAAGGGATGTCTCCGGTGGGGGCGGGGGAGTGTTTGAATGGCGGAAAAGATCGTCATACTGGATGGCTACAGCCTGATGTACCGGGCGTTTCACGCGCTGCAGACGCCGATGACCGCGCCGGACGGCACGCCCACCAACGCGGTGCACGGCTTCGTGATGATGATGCTGAAGGTGATCGAGGACGAGCGGCCGGACAGCCTCGCCGTGGCCTTCGACCTGCACGCGCCCACGTTCCGCCACAAGATGTTCGACGGCTACAAGGCCACGCGCAAGCCCATGCCCGACGAGCTGCGCGCGCAGGACCCGGTGATCCGCGAGCTCATCGGCCTGATGGGCGTGCCGATCCTCGAACAGGAGGGCTACGAGGCCGACGACATCCTCGGCACCGTGGGCAAGTACTGCGAGGAGACGGGCGGCGAGGCGGTGCTGGTGACCGGCGACCGCGACTCGTTCCAGCTCTCCGGTCCGCGCACCACGATCCTCTACACGAAGAAGGGCATCACCGAGACCGTGCGCGTGACGCCCGACTATATCCGCGAGACCTACGGCGTCGAGCCCCGGCAGCTGATCGACGTGAAGAGCCTGATGGGCGACGCCTCCGACAACATCCCCGGCATCCCAGGTATCGGCGAAAAGACGGCGCTGAAGCTGATCCAGCAGTACGGCAGCCTCGCCGACGCGCTGGAGAAGGGCCCTGTCGAGCAGAAGGGCAAGCTGCGCGAGCGCCTGGAGGGCGGCCGGGAATCGGCCGAGATGAGCTATGCGCTGGCGAAGATCGACCGGGACGCGCCCATCGACGTGGACCCCGCGGCCTGGCGGCTGGGCAACATCGCGGCGGCGCTGCCGCGGCTCAAGGAGCTGCGCATGAACACGGCGGCGCGGCGGCTGACGGACGTGGCGAAGGAGGTCGTGCCCGAGGCGGAGCTCGCGGCGCACGCGCCCGCCGCGGCGCAGGAGGACCTGCCCGCCGTCGAGCGGTTTGCGGAACGCGGCGCGCTGGCGAAGCGTATTCTGGAGCTGGCGGGGAGCGCGAGGTGGGCGAGCCTGCACATCGGCATGGATTTCACGATCGCCACCGACGCCGCGCGGCTGTCCATGCCCATGGGCGGCGACCTGCTCTCCCCGGGCCTGACGGACGAAGAGGCGCTGGAGGCGGCCATGCCGCTGATCGAGGCGGATTGCCCGAAGGCGCTGTGCGACCTGAAGTCGCTGCCGATCGACCTCGAACGCGTGCGGGGTGAGATCACGGACGTGATGCTGGCCGCCTACGCGCTGAACCCCCAGCGCCCCGGCTTCGACGCCGCCTCGCTGTGCCAGCAGGAAGGGATCGAAGGCTTTGACGCGCATCCGGCCACGGCCATCCGCGCGCTGGCACTCATGCAGCGCGAACAGCTGGCGCAAAACGGCCTGATGGACATCTATGAGAAGATCGAGCTGCCGCTGGCCTACGTGCTGCGCGGCATGGAGCGCGAGGGCTTCCTCGTGGACGCGGACGCGCTGCGCGCGCTGGGCGTCGATTTCAGGGCGCAGATCGCGCGGCTGACGGACGAGATCGCCGAGATGGCGGGCGGGGAGCGCATCAACCTGAACTCCCCCAAGCAGCTGGGCGAATTGCTGTTCGGGAAGCTGGGCATCCCCTCGCCGAAGAAGAAGCAGTCCACCAACGCCGAGGTGCTGGAGCAGCTGGCGGGCGACTGGCCCATCTGCGGCAAGGTGCTGGAGTACCGCAAGTATCAGAAGCTGGAGTCCACCTACATCGACGCGCTGATCCCGATGCGCGACGCAAACGGCCGCATCCACACGCGCTTTGACCCGGTGGGCACAGCCACGGGCCGCATCTCTTCCGCCGAGCCGAACCTGCAGAACATTCCCGTGCGCACGGAGCTGGGCAAGGCCATCCGCGGCGCGTTCGTCGCGCGGCCGGGCTGGCTGCTGGTGGACGCGGACTACAGCCAGATCGAGCTGCGCGTGCTGGCGCACATGTCCGGCGACGAGACGATGATTCACGCTTTCCGCATGGGCCAGGACATCCACGCCCGCACGGCCTCGGAGGTCTACGGCGTGCCGCTGGACGAGGTGACGAGCCAGATGCGCTCCGCCTGCAAGGCCGTGAACTTCGGCATCGTCTACGGCATCTCCGAGTTCACGCTGGCCAAGAACATCGGCGTCAGCCGCTACGAGGCCAGGGATTTCATCGACCGCTACTTCGAGCGCTATCCCGGCGTGAAGGCCTACATGGACGGCGCCGTGAAGAAGGGCCACGAGCAGGGCTACGTCACGACGCTGATGGGGCGGCGGCGCTACCTGCCGGAGCTGATGAGCAGCAACTACGCGGTGCGCTCCTTCGGCGAGCGCTGCGCGATGAACAGCCCCATCCAGGGCACCGCCGCGGACATCATCAAGCTGGCGATGATCGCCGTGGACAAGGCGCTGAGGGACGGCGGCTTCGAGGCGAAGCTGATACTACAGGTGCACGACGAGCTGATCGTGGAGGCTCCCGAGGCCGAAGTGGAGGCCGTGCGCGACCTGCTGCGCCGCTGCATGGAGGACGTGATGCGCCTCTCCGTGCCGCTGCGCACCGATATTTCCATTGGAGGGGATTGGCGTGCTTGCAAATAAGCCCTATGTCGTCGGCCTGACGGGCGGCATCGGCTGCGGGAAATCCGAAGCCGCGCAATACCTGAAGACGCTGGGCGCGGCCCATCTGGACGCGGACGAGATCTCCCGGAAGCTGACGCAGCCGGGCGGCGAGGCCCTGCCGGAGATCCGGCGGGTGTTCGGCGACGCGGCCTTCAACGAGGACGGCAGCCTCGACCGATGCAGCCTGGGCAAGCTGGTGTTCGGCAACGAGCCGGCGCGCCGCGCGCTGGAAGGCATCATCCACCCGCTGGTGCAGCGGGAGATGCTCGCGCGGATGGACGAGGCCGGCGAGGCCGGCGCGTCGGTGGTGATCCTGGACGTGCCGCTGCTGTTCGAGACCGGCATGGACGCGCTCTGCGACGAGACCTGGGCGCTGTACCTGGACCGGGACAAGCAGATCGACCGCGTGGTGGTCCGCGACGGGCTGTCGCGCGAGCAGGCCGAGGCCCGGGTGGACAGCCAGATGCCCACCGAGCAGCGCAACGCCCGCGCCACCCATACCGTCAACACCGACCAGCCCATCGAAAAGACCCGCGCCGTGCTCGAAAACCTCTATCGCGCCGCGGTCAAGCGGGCGGAGCAGATGTGAGAGTTGAGAGTTTAGAGTGAAGAGTGGAGTGTGGAGTGTGGAGAGTGGAGTGAATGGTGGCCGGTGACCGGTGGCCAGTGGCCAGTAGACCGTAGGGGCGGCGATGCGGCGGAAGGTCCGCCCCCGCGCCCGCCCCTGCCTTCCCCTATGGGGAAGGTGGCCGAGCGAAGCGAGGTCGGAAGAGGTCGTTCCCGCGCCACCCCAAACGAACATACCGCCAAACCATCGGAGCAGATATGTCAAAAGACCCAAAGAAATCGAATCCTCCCGCCCTCTCCGGGCGAAGGCGCAGGGTACATAGAGCACGCGCCGTCCAAAGGGCGCTGATCGCGGGCGCGTGCATCGCGCTGGCGCTGGGGCTGGCGGGGCTCGGCATCTGGCTGTTGCTGGGGCCGAGGCCGGACGCGACCGTGCAGGTCTACCCGATGACCTACGAGGCGCAGATCCGCCTCTACGCGCGTGAAAATGACCTGGACCCGGCCTGGCCCGCGGCTGTGATCCTCGCCGAATCCAGCTACCAGCCCGACGCCGTCTCCTCCGCGAACGCGCAGGGCTTGATGCAGCTGATGCCCGCCACGGCCGAGTGGATCGCCGGCAAGTTCGGCGAGACCTACGCCGAGGGCTGCCTGTTCGACCCCGACACGAACGTCAAATACGGCTGCTGGTACCTGGGCTACCTGATCAGGCGCTTCGACGGCAGCCTGACCTGCGCCACCGCGGCCTATCACGCGGGGCAGGGGCAGGTGGACGAGTGGCTCAAAAACCCCGCGTACAGCGCCGACGGCAGGACGCTGACGCTGATCCCGTCGGAAAAGACGGATACCTATGTCAAGAGGGTATTGAAATACTATGAGAAGTACTGCGAACTCTACGCCCCTGAGGCAGCTTAGCGCCGTCCTGCTGGCGCTCGCGCTGGCCGTCACGCTGGCGATTGCGCCCGCCGCGCTGGCCGACGACCTGGCCTCCGACCTCGGCGGCGGCTTCCAGGGCACGATCCCGGAGGCGGAGGTCCAGGCCATGCAGGCGGACATGGAGAACGCCGACGTGATCATCGGCTACATCGACCCCGGCTACCTGAGCCTGAGCCCCGTCGCGTGCGACGTGTGGGACCTGGTGAGCGTGAACCAGCTGGTGTACGAGAGCGTGGTGGACTTCGACGAGAACATGAAGCCCGTGCCCATGCTGGCCGACAACTGGACGCACGAGGGCAAGACCTGGACGTTCAACCTCAGAAGCGGCATACAGTTTCACAACGGCTACGAGCTGACGGCCTACGACGTGGTGCGCAGCTGGCAGTCGCTTTTGATGGCGGGCTCGGCGAACCCCTACTACGCCCGCCTGCAGATGATCACCGGCATGGAGGCCACCGACATCTACGTGCTGACGGTGGACGCCAAGTCCAGCAGCATGATGACGCTCTACGCCATGAACTTCCCCGTGATGCAGTACGAGACTCTTGCGGACGAGATGCCACGCGGCACCGGCCCCTACTGGTACATCCAGTCCGACGAGGCGGGCACCGTGCGCCTGGAGGCGAACCCGCTGTGGTGGAAGCAGCAGCCGCAGGTGACCAGCATACTGCTCAAGAAGTACGACGTGCCCGGCGACGCCATAGAGGCCATCCGCACCAATCAGATCGACATGCTCTCCACCACCAGCCCCAAGGCCTCGCTGAGCCGCAAGCTCTCCGGCTTGACCAGCATGGACTACGCCACGCTGACCTACGAGATGCTGGTGCCGAACCTGGACGAGGATTCCTCGATCATGGCCGACGCGGACGTGCGCCAGGCCGTGATGTACGCGCTGGACCGGTCCATCATCGCCTCCAACGGCTATCTGGACATGGCCATACAGTGCGAGGTGCCCGTGGTGCCCACGTCCTGGCTGTACGAGAGCCAGAGCGCCATCTACTACTACAGCCCCGAGCGTGCGCTGCAGCTGATGCACAACGCCGGCTGGGTGGACATGACCGGCAACGGCAAGCTGAACAAGCGCAGCGGGATCATGCTCAAAGAGCCGAGCATCCGCCTGGTGACCTACAACGAAAAGACGAACAGCATCCGCGAAAACGCCGCGAACCTCGTCAAGGAATACCTGGAGGCCGTGGGCTTCAACGTGAAGGTGTCGGTGATGGATCAGGAGGACGTGCGCGACGCCGTCCGCCACCACAACTACGACCTGGCGCTGATCGGCGTGAACCTGAGCGAGGTGCCGGATATCTCCGCGATCCTGGAGACCGGCGGCGACCTCAACTACAATCGCTACAGCAACGAGACGATGGACCAGCTGATCGCGCGCGCCCGCACCACCTACGACGAGGCGACGCTGCAGAAGGTGTACAGCGACATGCAGATGACCATCGTGCAGCGCCTTCCGATCCTGGGGCTGCTGTTTCGGACCGGCACGGTGCTGTCCACGCG
>CACYET010000030.1 GCA_902773515.1 uncultured Eubacteriales bacterium
ACTCCCTACTCCCTACTCCCTATTCCCTATTTCCTACTCCCTACTCCCTGTTCCCTGTTCCCTCTTCCCTGTTCCCTCTTCCCTAAATACATTTCACCAAATTGACACCAAAAAGACGTGCGCAACGGCGGATTATGTGCTATAATAGACTCGGTAAATTGGAGTTTTATCCGCTTTGGAGGCTGCAGAGCTTTGAAATACGCGATATTCAAACCCCGGGAGACGGACCGCAACTTCCTGTTCGCCGTGATCCTGACCACCGTGAAGATGCTGTTCTTCGTGGTGCTGCTCATCGCGCTGACGGGCGCAGGCCTGGTGGCGGGCATCGCCAAGGGCTGGGTGGACACCGCGCCGGACCTGAACCTTCCCGCCATCGGCGCGCAGAGCCAGACGTCGTTCATCTACGACAGCCAGGGCAACCTGATCATGGAGTTCAAGGGCTCGGAGAACCGCATCTACGTGGAGATCGAGGACATTCCCCAACAGCTGATCAACGCCGTCATCGCCATTGAGGACTCCCGCTTCTACGAGCACCACGGCGTGGACCTGAAGCGCATCGTCGGCGCGCTGGTGAACAACATCGCCGGCGGCGACACGCAGGGCGCGTCCACGATCACCTGCCAGCTGGTGAAGCTGACGCTGCTCTCCAGCGACCAGAACTACAAGCGCAAGATGCAGGAGGCCTACCTCGCCCTGCAGCTGGAGCAAAAGCTGACCAAGGAACAGATCCTGGAGGCCTACCTGAACGTGATCTACATGGGCGGCAGCAGCTACGGCGTGAAGATCGCCGCCCAGGACTACTTCGGCAAGGACCTGAAGGACCTGACGCTGCGCGAGTGCGCCTGCCTCGCGGGGCTGATCCGCAACCCCTCGCGCTACAACCCCCGCGCCAACTACTACAAGCGCAACCGCCCGGAGACCACCGACAAGCGCACCAACTACGTGCTGGAGGAGATGCTCGACCAGCGCCTGATCACCGAGGAGGAGTGCGCCGCCGCCAAGGCCGAGCGCCTCGAGGTGATCCAGAGCAGCACCGCCGCCAGCGACAACATGTACGACAACGCCTACTACGTCGAGTATTCCATCTACGACGTGGTGACGAAGATGCTGCGCGTCGAGGGCCTGGAGGACACCAGCTACAACCGCAGCCAGATGGAGACCAAGCTGCGCAACGGCGGCTACAAGGTGTTCACCAGCCTGAACGCCGAGGTGCAGCAGGCGGTGCAGAGCGTCATCACCAACTGGACGCAGTATCCCAACATGCGCTACTCCAACGACAGCTCCACCCAGGCCTCGCTGGGCGGCGGCGAATACCTGACCGTCGTGCAGCCCCAGTGCGCCGCCGCGGTGATGGACTGGCACACGGGCGAGCTGGTGGCCATCGTGGGCGGGCGCAACGAGCCGGTGCAGCGCAAGCAGCTGAACCGCGCCTACCAGAACGACATGCCCGTCGGCTCGGTCATCAAGCCGCTGGCTGTGTACGGCCCGGCGTTTGACATGGGCTACTCCCCCGGCACGCCGGTGATGAACCTGCCCATCCCCATCAAGGGCTGGGTCAGCGATACCGGCTACCCCAAGAACTTCGAGGGCGGCAGCTTCAGCGGCGTGGAGTCGATGCGCAAGGCCATCAACCAGTCGCACAACACCTCCACGGCCCACGTGCTGATGGACTACGTGGGCATCGAGAATTCCGTCACGTACCTTCTGAAGCTGGGCGTGAAGCCCGACCACATCCTCGCCAACGGCTCCGGCCTGGCGCTGGGCTCCTCGGGCCTGTCGGTGATCGAGCTGGCCACCGCGTTCGGCGCCATCGCCAACCGCGGCGTGTATCAGGAATCCTACGCCTTCACGCAGATCTTGAACGCCGACGGCACCGTGTACATTGACGTGAAAGAGGTGCAGGAGACCTGGCAGGCCTTCAAGCCCTCCACCGCCTACATGCTGGTGGACGTGCTGAAGGGCTGCGTGATGCCGGAGATCGGCACGGGCTCCAAGGCGAACTTCGGCGGGCTGACCGTGGCGGGCAAGACCGGCACGAACACCAACAACATCGGCGTGACGTTCGCCGGCATGACCGGCTACTACTCCGGGGCCGTGTGGGTCGGCTCGGACAACTACAAGCCGCTGACCAACGACGCCACCGGCGGCACCTACGCCGCGCCGCTCTGGGCCGAGATCATGTCGCAGGTGCACCTGCTGACCGGCTGCACCTCCGACCGCGCCATCATCGCCGGCGCGCCCTCGGACTTCGGGCTTACGGCCTGCACCGTCTGCGCGGTGTCCGGCATGCTGCCCACCTCCGCCTGCCGCAACGACGTGAACCACTACGGCACCAACACCGACTACTACCTCTCCGGCACGCAGCCCACCGCCCACTGCAACATGCACCGGGCCGTGACCATCTGCAACTACAGCCACCAGGTCGCCGCGCCGGGCTGCCACAATACCGACGTGTACGGCATGATCTACATCCCCGAGGGCCATCCGCTGCGCTACGCGCACGACCTCAGCGACGTCACGCCCTACTTCATCGGCGCCTCGACCAACGAGAATTCGACCAGCCTCGGGCGGTGCACGCTGGGACGATAGGAGAGTTTAGAGTGGAGAGTTTAGAGTTGAGAGTGGAGTGTGGAGTTAGAAGAGTGAGGAGTTAGGAGTGAGGAGTGAGGAATTGATGGCGGCTGCCGCGCAATGACCCGTAGGGGCGGCGGGACCACTCCCAGCGGCGTTGCGGCGGAAAGTCTGCTCCCGCGCCCATCCAAAAGATCCTTCGACTTCGCCTTGCTGACGCAAGGCTCCGCTCAGGATGACAGGTCTTCGGTTGCCGCATCGTTGTCATCCTGAGCGAAGCGAAGGATCTTTTTAGCGGCGCAACACCGCCCCTACGCCATTCCTGTTCCCTGTTCCCTCTCCCCGTTCCCTCTCCCCGTTCCCCTACTCCCTACTCCCTACTCCCTACTCCCTACTCCCTACTCCCTACTCCCTCTACTCCCTGTTCCCTGTTCCCTGTTCCCTGTTCCCTGTTCCCTCTCCCCGTTCCCCCTACTCCCTACTCCCTACTCCCTACTCCCTGCTCTCTGCATAAAACCATCCCCTCCGTCAATACTTACGCTATTGACGGAGGTGTTTTATGGGGAACATCATCGACACGATCGTTTTCTCGGCGCTCGCGGCAGCGGGATTCTACCTGTTCTTCCTGAACGCCTGGGGCAGCGTGCCGCTGGCGGGGGCGCTGGCGTTCGCGTGCGTCGCGGCAGGGCGCAGGCTCGTGAAAAAGCGGCCCCGGCGCGCGTCGCTGGCGCGGGTGCGCGGGGAGCTTCTCCGGCTGGCGGGGCTTCCCGACGCGCAGGCCCAGGCGGAGCTGGCCGCGCTGCTGCACTGGCGATGGCCCGGCGAGGACTTTGCCCTCGCGCCGGTGCTGAAGCACCCCGAGGCCACGCTGACCACCGGCGACCTGCTGAACGCCTGGAAGGCCAACCGGGACGCGGCGCACCTGGCCGTGGCCGCGACGTGCCCCGCGGAGCCGCGCACGCTGGCCTACGCGCGGCAGCTGACAGACCCCGCCGTGGCCGTGGTGGACAGCCGCGCGCTGTCGCGCATCCTGCGCCGGACGCTGCCCGCGGAAGCGCCGCGAAACAGCGCGTCAGGCAATTCGACGCTCGCGGCGCGCCTCCGGGCGCGGTTCGCCGTATGGCCCTCCCTCCTCGCCCGCCGCGTCCGCCCCAGGAACGCGCTGCTCGCCGCCGCGCTGCTGGCGCTGTACCTGCGCGGAGCGAGCCCGCTGTACCTGTTCTCCGCCCTCGCGCTGCTGGCGCACTTCGGCGTCGCGCTGGGGCAGCGAAGGGTCGGAAGGCGGCTGTTTGAGGAATGAATCGCGAAAGGGCGGGAGGCGACCTCTCCCGCCATGCTCTGTTTAGTTCCGTAAGATTTCCAAAGAGTGCCGGGCGGGCGGCGCATCGCCGCCCCTACAACCCTCAGTCGCCCGCGGCGACAGCTCCCCTCACAGGGGAGCCGAGGCGGACGGCGCAGCGCCGCCGGGAGCGGACCCACGCCCCTACGGGTCATTGCGCGGCAGCCGCCATTCATTCCTCATTCGTCACACTTCTCTCTCAGAAAAACTCTTAACCCCAAAAATGTGTTTTTGCTATGGTAATTCGCGCACGGATGTGTTATAATGGGAATGTGTTTGTACGGATGAACGCATTGGAGCGTGAGTAGCTTGAACCATCTCGAGGCGTTTTTAAGTGCCATGAAGGCGGACGCGGCGCTGGTCCACCGCCCGGAAAACCTGCGCTGGCTATCCGGATACACCGGGGAGGGCTGCCTGTTCGTCGCGAAGGGCGCGCGGGCGATCCTGACCGACTCCCGCTACACGGAGCAGGCCGGGCGCGAGGCCCCCGACTGGGCGCTCGTGCAGGTGGACGCCGAGCGGGACTATCCCGCGCAGATCGCCGGGCTCGCGCAGGCGCAGGGCGTTCGCGGCCTGCTGGTCGAAACCGACTACCTGACCTACGACGGCTACCAGGCGCTCGCGAAGGCGCTGCCGGGCGTGGAGCTCTTGCCGATGGGCGGCATCCCCGAACAGCTGCGCGAGATCAAGGACGCGGCGGAGCTGGACGCCATCCAAAAGGCCGCCGCCATCGCCAGCGACGCGTTCATGAACATACTGCCCAGCATCCACGCGGGCATGACGGAGAAGCAGGTCCGGCGGGTGCTGGAGTTTGAAATGCTGGAGCTGGGCAGCGAGGGCGTGGCCTTTGAGACCATCGCCGCGGCGGGCCTCAACGGCGCGCTGCCCCACGCGACGCCCTCCGACCACGTGATCCAGAACGGCGAACTGCTGACGCTGGACTTCGGCGCGACCGTGAACGGGTATCGCTCGGACATGACGCGCACGGTGGGCTTCGGCAAGATCACCGGCGAGCTTCGCCAGATCTACGAGACGGTGCGCATGGCCCAACAGCTCGGGCTGGACGCGCTGGCCGTGGGCAAGGCGTGCTGCGAGGTGGACCGCGTGGCCCGCGACTACATCGACGCCCGCTATCCCGGCGCCTTCGGGCACAGCCTGGGCCACGGCGTCGGCCTTTACATTCACGAACAGCCCCGGGTCGCATCCAGGAGCACGGCCGTGTTGAAGCCCGGCCACGTGATCACGGTGGAACCCGGCGTATATATCCCCGACGTCGGAGGATGCCGGATCGAGGATACGGTGATTATGACTGCGGACGGCATGATCAACACCATCGCCGCGCCGAAGCATCTGATCGAGCTGTGACAGGCGGTGTTGACACCCAAACGACTACTTTTTGAGGAGGCACATTCCCCATGATCAACGCAAGCGATTTCAGAAACGGCGTCACCTTTGAAATGGACAACGGCGTCTGGACCATCGTGTCCTTCCTGCACGTGAAGCCCGGCAAAGGCGCGGCATTCGTGCGCACGAAGCTGAAGAACGTCGTCACTGGCGCCGTGATCGAGCGCACGTTCAACCCCACTGAAAAGTTCCCCAAGGCCTACATCGAGACCAAGGAGATGCAGTACACCTACAACGACGGCGACTTCTATCACTTCATGGACCTGGAGACCTTCGACGACCTGCCCCTGTCCCACGACCAGGTGGAGGACGCCATGCCGTTCGTGAAGGAGAACACCAACGTGACGGTGCGCTTCTTCAAGGGCGCGCCCTTCAGCGTGCAGCCGCCGAACTTCGTCGAGCTGGAAGTGACCAACACCGAGCCCGGCTTCAAGGGCGACACCGCCGCGAACACCACCAAGCCCGCCACGTTCGAGACCGGCCTGGTGCTGCAGGTGCCGCTGTTCATCGAGACCGGCGAGGTGCTGAAGATCGACACCCGCGACGGCGGCGAATATCTGGGCAGAGCCTAGTTCTGACGTATCAGCATAAGGCCATACAGCGTAGGGGCGCCCAATGGGCGCCCGCCCAAACCATACGTTGTTCTGGGCGGGCGGCGCATCGCCGCCCCTACGCTTGGTTATTGTTCGGCCGCAACGTATGAACACATCATTTAGGGCATACTATGCCCGATGAACGGGAGGTGCGCTGTAAATGGAGAACCTCGGCAAGAAGGTCGGCTTTCTGAAGGGCATGATGGAGGCCATGAGCCACGACACCGACAGCCCCTACGCCAAGCTGCTGACGGGCATCGTGGACCTGCTGGGCGATATTTCCGATCGCGTGGAGGCCATCGACGAGCTGCTCGACGACCTGAACGACTACGTGGAGAGCATCGACGAGGACCTGTCCGAGTTGGAGGGCGGGGACGACGGGATGGACGACTTCTACGACGAGGACGACGCGATGGACTTCGACGACGACGAGGACGACGACGTGCTGTTCCCCACCGGCGAGGACAAGCTGCACCTGCTGCGCCCCGCCGAGGCGAAGGGCCCGGAGGAGGAATCGCTGGCGGGCAACCTCTGCCCGAAGTGCGGCCGCATGTTCTTCACGTCGCTGGACGACGCCGCCGACGCCGAGTACAGCTGCCCGCACTGCGGCGAGCGCGTGAAGCCCGTGCCGCTGACCCCGGAGAACGCCCCCATCGCAAAACCCATAGAGAAAGAATAGAAGTTATTTGGAAAGCACCGCCGCCCGTACCGAATCGGTACGGGCGGCGGTTTGTTCGATTGTATTTATCTCTATTGCAGCGTCGCCGCGGCGGCCTTCTTGATCGCCTTCTGGTGGCCCGAGTCGATCTTGTCGTTGTAGTGGCAGCGGCTGTTGGTGAAGTGGATGCAATGATGGCCCTCGAAGTTGTTGTCGGTGATGGACTGGCCGCCGTGCGGCATGCCGTTGATGGACGCGGCGTAGTTCACGCCGTCGATCGTGATGAACACCGCGTGGCGGTCCCAGGACCACACGCCGCCGTAGGCGTTCTTCAGCGCGGCGGTGTCCGCGGCGGTCAGGGGCTGGCAGTCGGCGTGGTTCTTGCCGCCGAAGCGCTTTTCCTGCCAGGAGAGCCCGGTCTCCACGTCGGTGACCTGGCAGACGGTGCCGCGCGAGAATATCTTTTGGATGTCGCTGGTCCACCAGTCCATTTCCACGGCCGTGCCCGTGGCCGCGGGCACGGTGGAGCCGCCCACGGGGCCGTTGCTCTTGTTCGCGCCGTCGGTGTAGTTCTTGTTGTTGTTCGCGACGGGCGCGTCGGAGATGTCCGACTTCTTCATGTAGCCCTTCGTCGTGCCGGTGGAAACCTGCACCAGGTTGTCGTTGTAGGCGATCACGGTCACGGCCGCGTTCTGCTTCAGCGTGCCGATCTCCGCGCCGCTGCGGTCGTACACCTTGGCCTTGTCCGTGGCCACGTAGCCCGCGGTGGCCTTGATCTCCACCACATTGCTCTCTTTTTTCTCGGTCTTGCCGCAGGACAGGTCGGCGGCGAGCATGTAGCCCGTCTTGCCGTTCACGCGCACCTGGCAAGCGCTTCCGCGCGTAGTGGTCACGCTCACCTCGGCGTTCAGCGACAGCGTAGCGATCACGTTGCCGCGCTTGTCGATCACCTGCGCGCCGTCCTTGTTGGCGTAAGCGGTGGCGCACATCGCCTCGGCGGTCTCCTCGCTGACCTTGCTGGCGGAGAGGTCGCCCTTTCTCATGTAGCCGGTCTTGCCGTTCAGCGTCACGCGGCAGATGTCGCCCTTCACGGCGGTGACGGTCAGCTGGGTGTTCTTCGACAGGGTGCCCGCGGCCACGCCGGAGGCGGTGTAGACCGCCGCGCCTTCCGTGGCGACGTAGGCCGTGGCGCTCATTTCGCTCTGCGCCGGGGTTTGGGTCTCGGTCGGGGTCTCGGCGGCGGCCTGCCTGAGGTCGGATTTCATCATATAGGCGGTCCTGCCGTCCCTCTCCACGCGGCAGACGCTTCCCTTGACGCCGGTCAGCGTCAGCGCCGTGTTCGCGGGCAGCGCGCCCATCAGGTTGCCCTGGGCGTCGTATACCTTCGCGTTGTCCGACGCGGTCACCACCGCGAGCGACTCCGCGAGGCCCATCTGGCACAGCGTCAGTACGACGGCCAGCGCCAGCGTCAATATGCGTTTCATCAGTCGGGATTTCATGGGTATGCCTCCGAATAAACTCGTGATTGTCTGTATTATATTACTATTTTATTTCAAAATCAAGTCGCTTCTGCATAAAAACATCAAAATTCCGCATAAAACCATACTTTGTTAACATATATTCGTCACATTTTCCTCGTCCTACCCCAAAAAAGCGCACAGCCCGCACCCTTTTTGGGCGCGGGCATAGGATGCACTGTGGGCCGGCGAGATGGCCCGCACGATGAACGAGGAGGAATGAACATGAGTTTCTACAGCTATAAGAACGCGAATTCGACCACCTGTCCCGGCGTCGTGAACGGCAACATCCTCTCCGGGCTGAACCAGCGCGTGTGCGTGCAGGTGAAGAACATCTACGACAGCTGCATGCAGCAGGAGCAGCTGGACGACGAGCGCATCGTGATCGAGAACATCGTGCCCGTGCTGCCCGGAAGCGACTGCCAGGGCACGTCCCGCCCCTGCAACTGCGAGTGCGACGGCAACCGCTGCTCCTGCGAGTGCCCGCCCACCAGCATCCCCATCACCCACGACGAGGCCGTGCAGAACGCCGAGGAACACCCCGGTCCCCTGCCCCGTCCCTGCGGCGCGTGGACGTTTGAGAGCTGCCGCTCCTCCACCACCGCGGGCCGCATCAGCAACCTGTCCGTGGAGCGCATGACCGACCGGCCCCAGTTCGCCCGCGTGAGGTGCACCGTGGACGTGCCGCTGGACGTGCTGTTCCTGGACCAGCGCTGCCAGGAGTGGATGGGCCAGACCGTCGTGAAGGTGGACAAGGACATCCTGCTGTGCATCCCCGACGACTCCATCATCCCCTTCACGCTGGAAAGCCTCGTGAGCGCGATTTGCGTGTCCGGCTCTTACATCGGCAACTGCGCCTTCGACATCACCGTGTGCGTCACCGTCGTGCTGAAGGTGCTGGCCGAGGTGGACATCCTGATCCCCACCTACGGCTTCTGCCAGGTCCCCCCGTGCGAGGAATTCGCCGAGAATGTCTGTGACGAATTCTTCTCCCTTCCCTTGTTCCCGCAGTCCTCGTGCGCGTTTGAGCCCGTCGGCGAGGCCGTGGCGGGGGCGACGGCCAACGGCACGACCACCAGCGCCACGGGCGGCTGCTACGCCTGCGGGCCGGTGAACCCGGTGAAGCCCTCGCGGCTCAGCCAGTGCTCCAACTGCGGCACCACCTGCGCCGGCAACAGCAACCTCTGCCCGAGGTGCGGCAGCACGATGACGAATCTGAGCTGAGGACGTAGAAAAGCCCCCGCATCATCGATGTGGGGGTTACTTCCGTCATAGGGTTTTGGGCGGGCGCAGGGGCGGACTTTCCGCCGCAACGCCGCCCCTACAACCCCTCCGGCGCTACGCGCCACCTCCCCTTGAAAGGGGAGGCAAGGATTGGAGACAGGCTATTCCTGTTCCCTGTTCCCTGCTCCCTGTTCCCTATTCCCCTATCACGTCAATTCGCTCTTGCCGGTGTAAAGCTCGTAGTAGCGGCCCTTCATCGCCAGCAGGTCGTCATGGTCGCCGCGCTCGATGATCTCCCCGTTCTCCAGCACCATGATGGCGTTGGCGTTGCGGACGGTGGAGAGGCGGTGGGCGATGACGAACGTGGTGCGGTTCTGCATCAGCGTGTCCATGCCGCGCTCGATGTGCCGCTCGGTGCGGGTGTCGACGGAGCTCGTAGCCTCGTCCAGCACCAGGATCGGGGCCTTGCTGATGGCCGCGCGCGCGATGTTCAACAGCTGGCGCTGGCCCTGCGACAGGTTTGCACCGTCGCCCTCGATCATCGTGTTGTAGCCGTCGGAGAGGCGGCGGATGAAGCTGTCGGCGCTGGCGGTCTTCGCCGCGGCGATCACCTCCGCGTCGGTGGCGTCCAGTCGGCCATAGCGGATGTTCTCCATGATCGTGCCTGTGAACAGGTGCGTGTCCTGCAATACCATCGCGATGTTCTGGCGCAGGAAGTCGCGCGGCAGCTTCTTCACGTCGATGCCGTCGATGGTGATGCGCCCGGAGTCGATGTCGTAAAAGCGGTTCAGCAAATTGGTGATCGTGGTCTTGCCCGCGCCGGTGGAGCCGACGAACGCGATCTTCTGGCCCGGCTTGGCGTAGAGGCTGATGTGCTTGAGCACGGTCTTGCCGGGCACGTAGCCGAACGACACGTCGTCCAGGATCACGTGGCCCTCCAGCTTCTCGGGGCGCACGGCGTCGGGATCGTCCGCCGCCTCCGGCTCCTTGTCCATCAGGCCGAACACGCGCTCCGCGCCCGCGAGGGCGGAGAAGATCGTGGCCATCTGCTGGGAGATCTCGTTGATCGGGCGGGAGAACTGGCGCGCGTAGTTGACGAAGATGGCCAGGCCACCCACGTCGAAGCGCCCCAGCGCGCACAGCGCGCCGCCGATGCCCGCGGTGAGCGCGTAGCTGATCTGGGTGGTGTTGCCCATGACCGGGCCCATGATGCCGCCGAAGAACATGGCCTTCTGCTGCTTGTCGCGCAGATCGTCGTTGAGCAGGTCGAACTCCTGCTCGCAGTCCGCCTCGTGGTTGAACACCTTGATGACCTTCTGACCCGCCACGGACTCCTCGATGTAGCCATTGGCCGCGCCGAGCGCCGCCTGCTGGGCCGCGTAGTACTTGCGGCTCTTGTTGATCAGCACGCGGCCGCCCAGGGCAAAGATCGGGATGAACACCAGCGTGATCAGTGTCAGCCAGATGTTGGTGTAGATCATCATGGCCAGCGTGCCCAGCAGGTTGATGATGCCGGAGATCATGCTCATCAGCGACTGGTCCAGCATCATGCCGATGTTGTCCACGTCGTTGGTGAAGCGGCTCATCAGGTCGCCGGTGGTCTCGTTGTCGTGGAAGCGCAGCGGCAGGCGCTCCACCTTCGTGAACAGGTCTTCGCGGATGCGCTGGATGGCGCTCTGCGAAATGCCGATCATCAGCCTGGATTGCAGCCACGTGCCGCACACGCCCACGATGTAGATGCCCGCCAGAACGGCCAGCATCGCGCCGAGGTAGCTGACGCGCTCGGCCGCGGGGGTGGCGGCGTCGGCGATGTGGTTGATCACCGGGCGCAGCACGTAGCCGCCCGCGGCCGCTGGCCGCGACGGCGCGGCTGTACTGCTTGCGCAGCGTTTCAAGCGATCTCGCCATTTACGCGGCCTCCTTTCCGGAGACCTGGCTGTGGTAAATCTCCTGATACTCCCTGTTGGAGGCGAGCAGCTCGTCGTGGGTGCCCACGCCGGTGATCGCGCCGTCGTCCATCACCACGATCACGTCCGCCTCCTGCACGGAGGAGATGCGCTGCGCGATGATGATCTTGGTCGCGTCCTTCAACTCGTTTCGGAACGCCTCGCGGATGGAGGCCTCGGTGGCGGTGTCCACGGCGCTGGTGGAGTCGTCCAGGATCAGTATCTTCGGGTGCTTCAGCAGC
Organism: uncultured Eubacteriales bacterium; assembly: GCA_902773515.1. Lineage (GTDB taxonomy): Bacteria > Bacillota > Clostridia > Christensenellales > Aristaeellaceae > UBA2862. Next base: position 11,495 of record CACYET010000030.1, read on the forward strand.
GCGCGCGCGATGCACAGCCGCTGCTTCTGGCCGCCGGACACGTTCTGGCCGCCCTGCACCAGCACGGTCTCGTAGCCGTCGGCAAACGAGCGGATGAAGCCGTCGGCCTGGGCGCTCTGCGCGGCCTCGGCCATCTGCGCCTCGGTGGCGTTCTCGTCGCCCCAGCGCAGGTTGTCGGCGATCGTGCCGGAGAACAGCACGTTCTTTTGCAGCACCATGCCCACGCCCTCGCGCAGGTGGTAGAGGCTATAGTCCTTCACGTCGATGCCGTCCACCAGCACCTGGCCCTCGTCCACGTCGTACAGCCGGGGGATCATCGACACCAGCGTGGTCTTGCCGCAGCCGGTGGAGCCGATGATGCCCACCGTCTGGCCCGCCTCGATGCGCAGGCTGATGTCCGAAAGCACGCGGTCCTCGGAGTTCTTGTAGTAGCGGAAGGAGACGTTTTTGAACTCGACCTCGCCGCGCTCCACGCGCGCGTCCTTCCGGGCGGCGTTCTCGTCGGTCAGGTCGATCTTCTCCTCCATGACCTCCTTCACGCGCCGCGCCGAGGCCAGCGCGCGCGAGCTGTTCATGAACAGCATCGACAGCATCATCAGCGACATCAGTATCTGCGTGATGTAGGTGAGGAACGCGGAGAAGTCGCCCACCAGCATCTTTCCGGCGATCACCTGCTTGCCGCCGAACCACACCACGGCCATCGACGTGAAGTTCATCAGCAGCATCATCAGCGGCATCATGAAGATCACGACGCTCAACGCGCGCAGCGTGGCGGCCTTCAAATCGCCGTTGGACTTGCGGAACTTCTCGCCCTCGCGGTCCTCGCGCACGAAGCTCTTGACCACGCGGATGTTGGTCAGGCTCTCCTGGATCGTGGAGTTCAGCTTGTCGATCTTCTCCTGCATCATCGTAAAGCGCGGGAAGCCGGTGCGGATCACGACGAACTCCACCACCAGGATCACCGGGATCGTGACGGCCAGTATGCGCGCCAGCTCCGGGTTCATGGCGATGGCCATGATCAGCGCGCCGATCAGCATGCCCGGAGCGCGCAGGAACATGCGCAGCATCATGTTCACGAAGTTTTGCAGCTGCGTGATGTCGTTGGTCAGGCGCGTGACCAGCGAGCCGGTGGAGTACTTGTCGATGTTGGCGAAGGAGAACTGCTGCACCTTGCCGTACACGTCCTGGCGCAGGTCCGCGGAGAAGTTCACCGCCGCCTTCGCGCCGAAGTACGCGCCGCCCACGCCGCCGCCCATCATCAGCACCGCTGTGAGGATCATCAGCAGCGTGGTGAGCACGATGTAGCCCACGTTGTGCGTCTCGACGCCCACGTTCAAGATCTGGGAGTACAGCTTGGGCATCACGATCTCGCCCACGACCTCCACGATCATGCACAGCGGGCCGAGCACAAAGTACTTCCAGTAGGGCTTGACATATTTGGACCATTTCATCGGCAACATCATCTCCTGTCTGGGGTCAACCCTGAACACGGCAGGGGCGACATTTGTCGCCCCTGCCGGTGGGTATCTCCCGATCGCTCCGGCGGCAACCGGAACCGATCATCAATCGTCGTCCTCTTCCTCGGCCTTGTAGGCTTCGATGACCTTCTTGGCGTCGGCGGCGGGGACCTCCTGATAGCGCTCGAAGCGCATCGTGAAGGAGCCGCGGGCCTGGGTCATGGAGCGCAGGTCGGTGGCGTACTTGAACATCTCGGACAGCGGCGCCTCCGCGGTGATGCGCTGCAGCTCGCCGATCTTCTCGGAGCCCAGCACGGAGCCGCGGCGCTTGGACATATCGCCGTAGATCGCGCCCATGTAGGCGTCCGGCACGTCCACCTCGACGTGGTAGATGGGCTCGAGCAGCACGGGCGCAGCGCCGGTCAGCTGCTTGAAGGCCAGGCGGGCCGCCGTCTTGAACGCCATTTCGGAGGAGTCCACCGGATGATAGCCGCCGTCGTACAGCTCGGCGGTGAGGCCCACCACGGGGAAGCCCGCCAGCACGCCGTGCTTGATGTTGTCGATCAGGCCCTTCTCGACGGCCGGGATGTACTGCCGCGGGACGGTGCCGCCCACGACGGAATCGATGAAGTGGAACTCGGTGTCGTTCGGGTCGTCGTTGGGACGGAACTTGATCTTCACGTCGCCGAACTGGCCGTGACCGCCGGACTGCTTCTTGTGGCGGCCCTGCACGTCGATGGGCTTGCGGATGGACTCGCGGTACGGGATCTTGGGATCCTGCAGCACGCACTCCACCTTGAACTTGCTGGCCAGCTTCGCGGCCACCACGTCGATGGCCATCTCGCCGATGCCGCTGAGCACGGACTCGGCGGTCTCCACGTTCTTCTCCACGCGGATGGTCGGGTCCTCCTCCATCAGGCGGTTCAGGCCGGAGAAGATCTTGTCCTCCTCGCCCGCCTTCTTGGCGTACACGGCCTTGGAGATGTTGGGGGCCGGGAACTCCATGTCGGGGAACTGCACGGGGTTGTTCTGGTCGCACAGGGTGTTGCCGGTGGCGACGGAGGTCAGCTTGGCCAGCGCGCACAGGTCGCCCGCGCACACCTTCTGGGTGGTGGACTGCTGCTTGCCCTTGAGGATGTAGATGGTGCCGGGCTTCTCGGTCTTTTCCGCGTTCGCGTTATACAGCGCGGTGGAGCCCTCCAGCACGCCGGAGGTGATCTTCAGCAGGCTCAGCTTGCCCACGAACGGGTCCGCCATGGTCTTGAACACGCGGGCGGAGAAGGGCTGGTCGTTGGCGCACACGCGCTCCACGGCGTCGCCGGTCTTCGGGTTCTTGCCCTCGAGCACGGTGCCCGCCGGGGAGGGCATCAGGTCGTTGATGTTGTCCAGGAGCTTCGCCATGCCGATGCGGCTGAGGCTGGAGCAGCACACCACGGGAACCACGGTGCCGTCCAGGATGCCCTGGCGCAGGCCGTGCATCATGTCCTCCTGGGACAGCTCGCCGTCCTCAAAGTACTTCTCCATCAGCTCGTCCTCGGCGCCGGCGGCGGCCTCCATGATGGCCTCGCGGGCGGCCTCCACTTCGCTGGCCATGTTCGCGGGGATGTCCACGGCCTTGAGGCTCTTGCCCTCGCCGACGAACGCCTTGTTCTCCAGCACGCAAACGACGCCGGTGAACTTGCCGTCCTCGATGATCGGCACCTCGATGGGCGCGATGTGGCTGCCGTACTTCTCGGTGATGGTGCCCAGCGCCTTTTCAAAGTTGGCGTTCTCCTGGTCCATCTTGTTGATGACGATCATGCGGGAGGAATGGGTCTTGTCGCACATGGCCCAGGCCTTTTCCGCGCCCACGTCCAGCCCGGAGACGGCGCCGACCACGATCAGCGCGCCTTCGCACACCGTCATCGGGCCGACCTGCTCGCCGGCGAAGTCAAAGAAGCCGGGGATGTCGACCAGGTTGACCTTCGTGTCCTTCCACTCCAGCGGCGCCATGGCGGCGGAGATGGATATCGTGCGCTTGATCTCCTCCGGATCGTAGTCCATCGTAGCCTGGCCGTCTTCGACGCGGCCCTGGCGGTCAATCGCGCCCGCCGTGAACAGCAGCGCCTCGGCCAGCGTGGTCTTGCCCACGCCGCCGTGACCGACGATGGTCAGGTTGCGGATATTCTTGGCCTGATAGTCTTTCATAGAGAATTCCCCCTGTATGATATTTTACTGCGCGCACAAGCGCAACGGATGGTCCACCCAATACGCGCTTATATGCCATAGTGTATACATTTTAACAGAAAATCGTCCGTTTGAAAAGCCCCTTTTGGAAGGATTTTTGCATTTTGAAGGGAATTTACATATTTGGAATGAAAATGGCGTTGAGGACAAACCATTGAAGAGAACACTAACATTTCTTGTCGTTCTGGCCCTGTCTGTCGCCCCCGCCCTCGCCCACACGCGCGACGAGGTGCGCGCGGCCTACGGCGCGATCGCCGCGCCGCGCGGGGCGTCCCCCTACGCCGAACAGCCCGCCGTCTCGGCCCCCTACGCCGAGGGCGCGCTGACGGACGACGCCCGCGCCGACGCGCTGGATTACCTGAACTTCGCGCGCTGGCTGGCGGGGCTCGCGCCCGTTGCGGAGAGCGGCATCTACGACTACCAGTGCCAGCACGGCGCGGTGCTGCTGGCGGCGCTGGACTACGTGGACCACGACGCCCCGCGGCCCGGCGACATGGAGCGCAACTTCTACGACTCCGCCCACACCGCCACGGCCTCCTCCAACATCGCGCGCTTCAACTGGATGCGCGGCACGATATTGCGCGAGGGCGTGGAGTACTTCCTGCGCGACGACGGCGAGGAGAACCTCGCCACGCTGGGGCACCGGCGCTGGGCGCTGAACCCGATCATGGCCGGCACCGGCTTCGGGCTGGCGAACTCAAAAAGCGGCATGAGCTACGTGCTGATGTACGCCCACGACCTCGGCAACTCGGGAGCCGAATGGGACCGCGTGTGCTGGCCAGCCGCCGGGGCGTTTCCCGCCGAGCTGATCCACGACCACCTGGCCTGGT
>CACYET010000031.1 GCA_902773515.1 uncultured Eubacteriales bacterium
CTCGCGGGCCAGCTTCTTTTCGTACTTCGCCACGGCCTCGGGCTTTCTCAGGCGGATGGCCTGGTCGGGCCACTCCATCCAGCTGATCTCGCCGAACCCGGCCTTCACGGCGCGGAACAGGCCGTAGTCGCGCACCCACGGGTGGCCGGCCTCGAACTGCGCGATCTCGTCCGAGAGGCTCTCGAAGCTCGTCTCGAATGCCAGCCGCAGCAGCCTCGATTTCTGCGCCTTCACGGCCTCGAAGTCCACGTTTTCTTCGTGGGGCAGCGGCTCGTAGCTGCCGGCGGGAAGCACGCCCTCCGTCTCCAGCATGTCGAAGTCGATCATCAGCGGGTTGCCCGCGAAGGTGGAGGCGCTCTGGTAGGGCGATTCCGCGTAGCCGGTGGGGCCGATGGGCAGCATTTGCCACACGGACATGCCGGACGCCTTCACGAAGTCGATGAAATCATAGGCCGCCTGTCCCAGCGTGCCGATGCCGCCGCGGGAGGGCAGGGACGTGATGTGCAGCAGTATACCGCTCTGTCTCATGGGTATCACTCCTCGAATGGATTCGCTTACACTATTATATATGCAAACGGTGGATTTCACAAGGGGTTTTTCATTGATCTGGAGGGGCGGTTTCAACACGAGAGCTGGCGTGTAACCCCGGTGTAGGGGCGCCGATGCGGCGCCCGCCTGAATCCGGTCGCTGCATACGCAATACAGCGCGGTAGCGAGTGGAGCCCGGCATAGCCGGGGGCGGGCGGCGCATCGCCGCCCCTACATTATTGTACCTTTCATATCCTGATGCATTTAACAGTACTGGCAACCTGCGAATGTTTCAAATGTTTGCGAAAATTGCGGGGATGGAAATATTGTCACAGCTTTTCACACGGATGGCGCAGCGCTGCCCCAAAGCTATTACGAAACTAAGTTCTGTCACCACCTGTCCGATTATTTCCAAGAATTGTTTGCCGGAATGTCTTTGCAATCGCGGCGTGCTTCTTATATCCTGATAGATACCGGTTTATGGAGGTGACAGACATGCGATGCTTCAAGCGGGCGCTGGCCCTGTGCTTTGTATGGGCGCTGATCCTGGCGCTGCTCGTCCCCGCGGGCGCGGAGGGCCTCTACTTCGGCTCGCACCCGGGCGACGACGTGTACCTGACCCAGACGGTGCCCCACACCTGCACGCTGATCGCGGCCACGATGATGCTGCGCAACTACTCCTGCCAGCGCGGATCGCCCTACGAGCAGGTGACGGATACCGGCGTGGGCCGCTACGCCTGGACGAAGCAGTGGGGCCTGAGCCAGGAGTTCACGATCGGACAGGTGCAGGTGACCTGCAACGCGGACATCCGCAACTGCATCGACAAGAAGGCCTATTTGATCAACGTGCTGCAATACCATCCCGAGGGCGTGGTGATCTACGACACCGGCGCGCCGCACGCCATCTGGCTGTTCGGCTACGACCAGGACTCCGACACCTTCTACTGCGCCGACACCATCAACCGCAACGGCGGCCACGCCATTACGCTGGCGGAGTCGATCATCCGCGGCGAGACCCAGCAGGACAAGGTGAACACGATCGACAAGATCTGGTACATACTGTAGCGATGGATAAGCAACTGACGACGCGGGCCTACACCCGCTTCTTCGCGGGCGTGCTGATCCTCGGCGCGCTGCTGTTCATCCCGGCGGGGAGCCTTGCGTGGATGAACGGCTGGCTGCTGATGGGGCTGCTGTTCGTGCCGATGTTCGTTGCCGGGCTCGTGCTGATGAAGAAGAACCCGGCGCTCCTCAAGCGGCGGCTGAACGCGAAGGAGACGGAGGCGACCCAGAAGAAGGTGATCGCCGCCAGCGCGCTGATGTTCGGCGCGGCCTTCGTGCTGGCCGGGCTGAACTGGCGGTTCAAATGGATCGTCCTGCCCGACTGGGTCGGCTGGGTCTTCGCGGCGGTGTTCCTCGCCGCCTACGCGATGTACGCCGAGGTGCTGCGCGAAAACGAGTATCTTTCGCGCACGATCGAGGTCTCCGCGGGCCAGAAGGTGGTGGACACGGGCCTCTACGGCGTCGTGCGCCATCCGATGTACGCGGTGACGCTCGCGCTGTTTTTGTCGATGCCGCTGGTGCTGGGGTCGCTGCCGTCGCTGGTGGTCATGCTCGTCTACCCCGCGATCATCGTGCGGCGCATCCTGAACGAGGAGGAAGTGCTGACGCGGGAGCTGGACGGGTACGACGCGTACAAGAAGAAAGTGAAATACCGGCTGATCCCGGGGATATGGTGATACTCCTTTTATACCGAATAAGATCCTTCGCTTCGCTCAGGATGACATCGTTGCGGTTTTCGCGGGCCTGTCATCCTGAGCGCAGCGAAGGATCTTTCTCGTTTCCGCGCCCATTCGTTAAAACTCCAATAAAAACAGTCGGAATTGATTGACGCGGGCGGAAATCGGTGCTACAATACCTCCGTAAACCTGAGTAAAAAACTCGGAATTGGCAAGCTGAAAGCGGGAGGTCGGGACGATGAAGCTGTCGACCCGGGGCCGATACGGCATCCACGCCATGTACGACCTGGCGCGCTACGCCGACTGCGGGCCCCAGTCCATCAAGGCCATCGCCGAGCGGGAGGGCATCCCGGAGGCGTACCTGGAGCAGCTGATCGCGGTGCTGAAGCGGGAGGGGCTGGTCACCAGCACCCGCGGGGCGCAGGGCGGCTACGCGCTGGCCCGCGAACCAGCGCGGATCACCGTGGGCGACGTGCTGCGCGCGCTGGAGGGCGGGCTCAACCTGGTGGACTGCCTGGACGGGGAGGACGCCTGCGGCAAGGCCTGCGCGTGCCCCTCGCGCGTCGTGTGGCAGAAGGTGCGCGACGGGCTGAACGCCGTCGTGGACGGCATCACGCTGGAGGACATGCTGGAGGATTACAGGCGCATGAGCGCGCGGGAGGAACAGACGACATGAGAGTGTACATGGACAACGGCGCCACGACGCGCGTGACCGAGCCGGTCATGGAGGCGATGCGGCCCTATTTCTGTGAGATCTACGGCAACCCCTCGTCGGTGCACGGCTTCGGGCGCGAGGCCCGCAAGGCCGTGGAGGCGGCGCGGGCGCAGGTGGCGAAGGCCATCGGCGCGCAGGAGCGCGAGATCTACTTCACCGGCTGCGGCACCGAGAGCGACAACTGGGCGCTGCGCGGCGCGGCCTACGCGAACGTCAAAAAGGGCCGGCACATCATCACCACCAACATCGAGCACCACGCCATCCTGCACACCTGCAAGCAGCTGGAGCAGGAGGGCTTCGAGGTCACGTACCTGCCCGTGGACAGCGACGGCCTGGTGACGCCCGAACAGCTGGCGGCGGCCATCCGGCCGGATACCACGCTCGTGAGCGTCATGTACGTCAACAACGAGATCGGCACCATCGAGCCCATCCCGGAGCTGGCGGCGGTGGCGCACGAGAGGGGCGTGCTGTTTCACACCGACGCCGTGCAGGCCGTCGGCCACGTGCCCATCGACGTGGCGGCGCAGGGGATCGACCTGCTGAGCCTCTCCGGCCACAAGTTCCACGCGCCCAAGGGCATCGGCGCGCTGTACGTGAAGCAGGGCGTGCGCCTGCAGCGGCTGATGCAGGGCGGCGCGCAGGAGCGCGGCCAGCGCCCCGGCACCGAAAACCTGGCGGGCATCGTGGGCCTGGGCAAGGCCATTGAGCTGGCCACCGCCGACATCCCCGGCAAGTGCGCGCAGGTGCGCGCCATCCGCGACCACATGATCTCGCGCATCCTGGATGAGATCCCTCACGTGCAGCTGAACGGCCATCCCACGAAGCGCGCCTGCGGCAACATCAACATGTCCTTTTACTTCATCGAGAGCGAGAGCGTGCTGCTGCACCTCGACTTCAAGGGCATCGCGGCCAGCTCCGGCTCGGCCTGCACGTCCGGCTCGCTCGACCCCAGCCACGTGCTGCTGGCCATCGGCGTCTCCCACGAGCACGCGAACGGCTCCGTGCGGCTGAGCCTGAGCGACGAGAACACGATGGAGGAGGCGGACTACGTGGTGGACTGCCTGGCGGAGGCCGTGTCGCGCCTGCGCGCGATGAGCCCGCTGTACGAGGATTTCCTCAAGGGCGTGGAGACCGTGGGCACCGACGAAAGCTGCCACTTGCACTGATTGATTCTACAGGAGGCTATCATATGGAATACACCGAGCAGGTCATGGACCACTTCATGAATCCCCGCAACATGGGCGAGATGGAGGACGCCAACGGCGTCGGAACCGTCGGCAACGCCAAGTGCGGCGACATCATGCGCATCTATATCAAGGTGGAGAACGACGTGATCACCGACGTGAAGTTCAAGACCTTCGGCTGCGGCGCGGCCATCGCCACGTCCAGCAAGGCCACCGAGATCGTCAAGGGCATGACGCTGGAGGAGGCCGAGAAGGTGACCAACAGGATGGTGATGGAGGCGCTCGGCGGGCTGCCGCCGGTGAAGGTGCACTGCTCCGTGCTGGCCGAGGAGGCCCTCCACGCCGCCATCCAGGACTACCGCGCCCGCCTCGAAGGCGGCGAAGCCCCCCGGACGGACGACGACGCGGACGTGAAGTACGTCTGAATCGTTGACATTCCCCGGGATTCATAGTATATTGTTTACGCGCCATCCTTGATACAGGGGATGGCGCGTTTGGAGGATGGATATGCGGGAGAAAACCCATGCCACCCCGCGCGGGACGATCCACTACTGGGTCAGCGCGCTGCCGGGCGGCGGGCCGGCGCTGGCGCTCCTGCCGGGGCTGACGGCGGACCACCGGCTGTTCGACAGGCAGGTGGAATACTTCGAGGGCAAGGTCAGCCTGTTGGTGTGGGACGCGCCCGGGCACGCCGCGTCGTGGCCGTTCGAGCTGGACTTCACGCTGATGGACAAGGCGCGCTGGCTGGACGAGATCCTCACCGCCGAGGGCTTCAATAAGCCGGTGATCGTCGGCCAGTCGATGGGCGGCTACGTGGGCCAGGCCTACGCGCAGCTGTTCCCCGAAAAGCTGGCGGGCTTCGTGTCCGTCGATTCCGCGCCGCTGGGCCGGGAGTACGTGACGGCGGCCGAGATCTGGCTGCTCAAGCGCATGGAGCCAGTCTACCGGCACTACCCGTGGAAGTGGCTTTTGAAGAGCGGCACCGAGGGCGTGGCGACTTCTGAATACGGGCGCGCGCTGATGCGCGAGATCATGATGACCTACGACGGCGACCAGGCGCGCTACGCAAAGCTGTCCGGGCACGGCTTCCGGATGCTGGCCGAGGCCATGGAGGCGGACCTGCCGTATCGCATCGACTGTCCCGCGCGGCTGATCTGCGGCACGAAGGACCGCGCCGGGTCGTGCATCCGCTACAACAAGGCGTGGCACAGGAAGACCGGCATCCCGCTCTCGTGGATCGAGGGCGCGGGCCACAATTCCAACACCGACGCGCCCGACGCGGTGAACGCGCTGATCGAGGAACTGCTGAGGCGCGTGGCAACGCCGGATAAGGATTAAGATTCTTCGACTTCGGCTGGCGCCTCCGCTCAGAATGACATTGCTGCGGTCCGCCTGTCATCCTGAGCGGAGTGACATCGCTGCGGTCCGCCTGCCATCCTGAGCGGAGTGACATCGCTGCGGTCCGCCTGTCATCCTGAGCGGAGTGACATCGCTGCGGTCCGCCTGTCATCCTGAGCGGAGCGATAGCGGAGTCGAAGGATCTGCAGGATTGGCCATTGAACGACATTATAACCTGACGGGATACCCCTGGAGGATGAAACATGATTCACGGCAACCTGACGGGCATCCGCGAGAGCACGCTGAACGAGCTGGAAAAGCTGTACGACGCCGAGTTTGAGCGCGACGCCTTCCTGCCGGACCGGCTGCTGAACCTGCTGGTGCGCTACACGGACCTGCTGAACCGCGAAATGCTGGTGTACCTGGGGCGCGATGGCACGGTATTGGAGATCGCCATCGGGTCGATCGGCTCCATCGCGCTGCCGGAGCTGCACCTGCGCCGCAACCTGGACCGGCTGTCGGGCTTTCGCTGCATCCACACCCACCCGGGCGGGGACGCGCGGCTCTCCGACGTGGACCTGCAGGCCCTGCGGCTACTGCGCTTTGACAGCATGTGCGCCGTGGGCGTGGGGGAGGGCCGCTGCACCGGCATCAGCGCGGCGTTCCTGGGCGAGGCGGAGTACGACAACCTGTCCATCGTCGTAAAGGGCCCCGTCAAGCCCGGCCGCATCCCCCAGATGCTGTGGATGAAGGAGATCGAGCTGGCGGAGGAGCGCGTCCGCAGGGCCATCGAGAAGGGCGGGCTGGTGGAGTCGGCCGAGAAGGTCATGCTGATCTCCACCGACAGCGAGGAATCGCTGGACGAGCTGGCGAGCCTGGCGGAGACCGCCGGGGCGATGGTCATCACGCGCGTCATCCAGAACCGCCAGAAGCCGGATTCCGCCACCTACATCGGCAGCGGCAAGGCCGAGGAGCTGGCGCTGACCTGCCAGGCGATGGAGATCGACCTGGCGATCCTCGACGACGAGCTGACCGGCGCGCAGCAGAAAAACCTGGAGGACATCCTCGGCGTGCGCGTGATCGACCGCACGGCGCTGATCCTGGACATCTTCGCCCAGCGCGCGCAGTCCGCCGAGGGCAAGCTGCAGGTGGAGCTGGCGCAGATGAAGTACCGGCTGCCGCGGCTGACGGGCCTGGGCGCGTCGCTCTCGAGGCTCGGCGGCGGCATCGGCACGCGCGGCCCCGGCGAGACGCGCCTGGAGGTGGACCGCCGCCGCATCCGCAGGCGCATCGACGACCTGGAGGGCCAGCTTGCGCAGATCAAGAAGCAGCGCGACCTTCGCCGCGCCCGCCGCGAGAAGACCGGTCAGACGACCGTCGCGCTCGTGGGCTACACGAACGCCGGAAAGTCCACGCTCTTAAACGCGCTCTCGGGCTCGGACGTCCTGGTGGAGGACAAGCTGTTCGCCACGCTGGACCCGGTGATGCGCAATGTCGACCTGCCGGAGAACCGAAGCTGCCTCGTCGTGGACACCGTCGGCTTCATCCGCAAGCTGCCGCATCAGCTGGTGCAGGCGTTCCGCTCCACGCTGGAGGAGGCGCTCTATGCCGACCTGCTCGTGGTGGTGTCCGACCTGTCCAGCCCCCACTACGCCCAGCAGCGCGCGACCGTGTTCGAAGTGTTGAACGATCTCGGCGCGTCGGACAAGCCCATCCTGGAGGCGCTGAACAAGGCCGACCAGGTGAGCATCGGCGGCGTGATCGAGCCCGCCGACGCGATCCTGATCTCGGCGAAGTCCGGCCGTGGGCTGGACAAGCTGAAGGCGGAGATCTCCCGCCGCATCGCGGCCCTGCGCCACCGCGCCGAGCTGGTGATCCCCTACGACAAGGGCGGCGTGCTCTCGCTGATCCACGGCAAGGGGCAGGTGCTCGAGGAGGAGTACACCGAAGCGGGCACGCGCGTCGTGGCGCTGATGGACGCCGCGCTATACCAGAGAGTAAAAAACATGCTGGATACTTAGAACAGACAGAGAGTTCAGAGTTGAGAGTTTAGAGTTCAGCGAACAGTGGCGGCGCAAGAATTGCCTACAGATCGCCCAAGGCCATTTATCTAAACTCTGAACGCTTATCTCTATACTCTTTTACTCAGCTTTACACCGATTATGGGGGGCCTGCGCATGACTTTGCAGCAACTGAACTACATCATCACGATCTCCGAGATCGGGTCCATCAACCGCGCCGCGGAGAAGCTGTACGTGTCGCAGCCCTCGCTGACCAGCGCCATCAAGGAGCTGGAGAAGGAGTTGGGGATCGTGCTGTTCAACCGCACGGGCCGCGGCGTGACGCTGACCGCCGAGGGCATGGACTTTTTGCCCTACGCCCGGCAGGTGTACGGCCAGTACCTGAACCTGATGGAGCGCTACGGCAAGGGCGGCGAGCGCAAGCAGAAGTTCGGCGTGTCCTGCCAGCACTACTCGTTTGCCGTCAAGGCGTTCGTGGAGATGGTGAAGGCCTACGACGTGGCCAAGTATGAGTTCGCCATCCGCGAGACCAAGACGCTCTCCGTGATCAGCGACGTGGCCTCGATGCGCAGCGAGATCGGCATCCTCTACATGAGCGACTTCAACCGCAAGGCGCTTTTGAAGCTGCTGCACGGCAGCGGCCTGGACTTTCACCGCCTGATCAACTGCAACGCCTACGTGTACCTGTGGAAGGGCCACCCGCTGGCGGGGAAGCAGTCCATCACGTTTGACGACCTCGCGCCCTATCCCTGCCTGTCCTTCGAGCAGGGCGACGAGAGCTCGTTCTACTTCGCCGAGGAGATCCTCTCCACCAACGACTATCCCCGGTCCATCAAGACCACAGACCGCGCCACGAACCTGAACCTGATGACGGGCCTGAACGGCTACACGCTCTGCTCCGGCATCATCTGCGAGGAGCTCAACGGCTCGGACTACATCGCCGTGCCCTACGAGGCCGACAGCAACAACCCCAACAGCATCATGGAGGTCGGCTACGTCGTCAAGAACAACGCGATCCTGAGCGCAATGGGGGAGAGGTACATCGCGGAGATCAAGCGGTATTTGGGGATTGGGGAGAGGGAGTAGGGAGTAGGCAGTAGGGAGTAGGAGAACGAGGGAACAGGGAACAGGGAACAGGAATGGCGGCTGCCGCAAATCCAAAAGCCTGCCCTTCAGGGGAGGGTGCCCGCGCAGCGGGCGGGAGAGGTCGTTCCCCATCCCCCGCAGGGGCGGCGTTGCGCCGCGGGGCGCGGTCCCACCGCCCGCCCCATATACGAACTTTAACGCAATCAACAGCCCCGCGCGATTGACACGCCGCGGGGCTGAATATTACAATATAAGTTGTGGTTTTTCAACCGAGAAACAGGCAAAGGAGCATGGTCGATGCGCGGGCCCATTTGATACACGGCAACGGAGACAGGATTTGAAAGAAGATCAGGAGGAACAGATATGAATCATCCCGAACTCGCGGCGGAAGTGGCGCGCAGGCGCACGTTCGCCATCATTTCCCATCCCGACGCCGGCAAGACCACGCTGACGGAAAAGCTGCTGCTGTACGGCGGCGCGATCCGCCAGGCGGGCTCCGTGAAGGCGCGCAAGGCCGCGCGCCATGCCACCAGCGACTGGATGGAGATCGAAAAACAGCGCGGCATCTCGGTGACGAGCTCCGCGATGCAGTTTGATTACAACGGTTATCGGATCAATATATTGGACACCCCCGGCCACCAGGACTTCTCCGAGGACACCTACCGCACGCTCGTGGCGGCGGACAGCGCCGTCATGCTGATCGACAACGCCAAGGGCGTCGAGGAGCAGACCATCAAGCTGTTCAAGGTGTGCCGCCTGCGCTCGATCCCCATCTTCACGTTCATCAACAAGATGGACCGCACGGGCCGCGACCCCTTTGAGCTGATGGAGGACATCGAGCAGGTGCTGGGCATCCGCTCCTGCCCCGTGAACTGGCCCATCGGCATCCACGGCGATTTCAAGGGCCTCTACCACCGCGACACCCGGCTGATCGTGCTGTATTCCGGCGGCGACCACGGCCAGGGCCAGGTGAACGTGGAGACCATCTCCGTCGACGACCCCGGCTGTCCCGCCAGGATCGGAAAGAGCTACTACGACAAGCTCATCGAGGACATCGAGCTGCTGGACGTGGCGGGGGACGCCTTCGACATGGAGAAGATCCTCTCCGGCCAGCTGACGCCGATGTTCTTCGGCTCCGCCACCAACAACTTCGGCGTCGAGCCGTTCCTGAACCGCTTTCTCAGCTACACCAAGTCCCCGACGCCCCGCGTGGCGGAGGGCGAGGGGCCCATCGACCCCGCCGACGAGAAGTTCACCGGCTTCATCTTCAAGATCCAGGCCAACATGAACCCCGCCCACCGGGACCGCCTCGCGTTCATGCGCGTGTGCTCGGGCGTGTTCGAGAAGGGCATGACGGTGTGGCACTCGTCCTCGAACAGCCGCGTGAAGCTGGCCCAGCCCCAGACCTTCATGGCCCAGGAGCACGAGACGGTGGACACGGCCTACCCCGGGGACATCATCGGCCTGTTCGACCCCGGCATCTTCCGCCTCGGCGACACGATCTGCACCGGCAGCCCCGTGCGCTATTCCGGCATCCCGCTGTTCGCGCCGGAGTTCTTCTGCCGCGTCAGCCCCGAGGACTCGATGAAGCGCAAGCAGTTTTTGAAGGGCGTGAACCAGCTGTCGCAGGAGGGCGCGATCCAGACCTTCAAGCGGCCCAACATCGGCCGCGAGGAGATGATCGCGGGCGTCGTGGGCGTGCTGCAGATGGACGTGCTGGAGTACCGCCTCAAGGGCGAGTACGGCGTGAACATCCTGCGCGAAAACCTGCCGTTCCGCTTCGTGCGCTGGGTGGTGGAGACGCCCAGGCCGCTGGATCGCCTGAGGCTCACGAGCACCACCGCCGTCGCCGAGGATCGCGCCGGAAGGCCCGTGCTGATGTTTGAAAACGAGTGGTCCATCCGCCTCGCCTGCGAGAACAACGAGGGCCTCGTCCTCGCCGAGACCGCCGACCGGATGACCGCGGACGAGATCGACGTTTGATCGAAGATCAAACGTTTAGGGAGTAGGGAAGAGGGAGAAGAGAGTAGAAAATGCCGCGCACAATACTTTGCGGCAATCCTGCCTCTGTTTCCCGCGAACTGAGTTTATGCGCGGCAGCCGCTATTCCTACTCCCTACTCCCTACTGCCTACTCCCTGAAAAGAGGTTATAATATTGACTATTACAAGGAACGATCTGCGCAACATCGCCATCATCGCCCACGTCGACCACGGCAAGACCACGCTGGTGGACGAGATGCTCAAGCAGGGCGGCGTGTTCCGCCAGAACCAGCAGGTGGCCGACCGCGTCATGGACTCCAACGACCTGGAGCGCGAGCGCGGCATCACGATCCTGTCCAAGAACACCGCCGTGCACTACAACGGCGTGAAGATCAACATCGTGGACACCCCCGGCCACGCCGACTTCTCCGGCGAGGTGGAGCGCGTGCTGAAGATGGTCAGCGGCGTGCTGTTGCTGGTGGACAGCTTCGAGGGCCCGATGCCCCAGACCCGCTTCGTGCTGAAGAAGGCGCTGGAGCTGGACCTGAAGGTCATCATCGTCGTGAACAAGACCGACCGGCCCGACGCCCGCTGCGACGAGGTGGTGGACGAGACGCTGGAGCTGCTGATCGACCTGGACGCCAGCGACGAGCAGCTGGACAGCCCGATCATCTACGCCTCCGGGCGCACGGGCACGGCGAGCACCGACTGGCATGAGCCGGGAACGGACCTGCGGCCGCTGTTCGACTGCATCCTCGAGCACATCCCCGCGCCCGAGGGCGACCCGGAGGGCCCGCTGCAGCTGCTCATCTCCACGATCGACTACAACGACTACGTGGGCCGCATCGGCGTGGGCCGCATCGAGCGCGGCAGCGTCGAGGCCGGCCAGATGGCCATACGCTGCGTGTACGACTCCGCGTTCGTCTCCGCGCCGGCGCGCCTGGCGGGCCTGTTCGAGTTCGACGGCCTCAAGCGCGTGAACGCCGAGCGCGCCGAGGTGGGCGACATCGTGGCGGTCTCGGGCTTTACGGACCTCTTGATCGGCGACACCATCTGCCCGCCCGCGATGGCCGAGCCGCTGCCGTTCGTGAAGATCGACGAGCCGACCATCTCCATGACGTTCTGCGTCAACGACAGCCCGTTCGCCGGCACCGAGGGCACCTACGTCACCTCGCGCCACCTGCGCGCGCGCCTGGAGAAGGAGGCGCTGACGGACGTCAGCCTGCGCGTGGAGGAGACGGAGAGCACCGACGCCTTCCGCGTGTACGGGCGCGGCGAGCTGCACCTGTCGATCCTGATCGAGACGATGCGCCGCCAGGGCTACGAGTTCGCCGTCACCAAGCCGGTGGTGCTCTACAAGAACATCGACGGTGTGCGCTGCGAGCCGATGGAGCGCCTCGTGTGCGACGTGCCCACCGAGTACTCCGGCGCCGTGATCGACAAGATCGGCCGCCGCCGCGGCACGCTGCTGTCCATGAACGGCGAGGGCCGCATGCGCCTGGAGTTCCTCGTGCCGTCGCGCGGCCTGTTCGGCTATCGCAGCGAGTTCCTCACCGACACCCGCGGCGAGGGCGTCATGAGCGCCGTGTTCGAGGACTACGAGCCCGTCAAGGGCGATATCCCCACGCGCAACTCCGGCGCGCTGGTGGCCTGGGAGGACGGCCTCTCCACCGCCTACGCGCTGTTCAACATCCAGGACCGCGGCGAGCTGTTCATCGAGCCGGGCGTGAAGGTCTACAACGGCATGATCATCGGCAGGAACTCCCGCCCCGGCGACATCGACGTGAACGTGTGCAAGAAGAAGCACATGACCAACAGCCGCAATTCCGCCGCCGCGGAGGAAGCGCTGAAGATCACCGGCGTGCACATCCCCACGCTGGAGGAGGCCATGGAGTTCATCGACGACGACGAGCTGGTGGAGATCACGCGGAAGAAGCAGGGCTGAGCCCCGCGCCCGTTCGCTGCCGCAACGAAATACCACGCAAAAGATTCTTCGCTCCGCTCAGAATGACAGGTTTGCGCCTGTGTCATTCTGAGCGGAGCGAAGATTCTTTTGCGCGGGGAAACCTGCCCTATTCTTCACGGTCCGCCCGTCATCCTTGCCTGCGGGGGCGGTCTATTCTTCGTCCTGCGCGTCCTTCCAGGTCTTGAGCGCCTTGTTGATCCGGCGAAGCTCGCGCTGGTAGCGCAGGCACATGATCCGCCAGATGATGAAGTAGCCGACCACGCAGATCGCGAGGATGCCCAGCGTGACGGGGTCGCGCAGGCTGAACCAGCCCATCGAAAAGCCGATCAGGCAGAGGCAGGACATGGCGATCAGGAAGTGGGTCAGCGTGCAGCGCAGCAGCCCCCATTGCTCCAGATCGTAGATGGTCGTGCTGCCCATGTTCACCGCGCCCAAGAGGCCGCTCATCCCCAGGTGCAGTGCGATCCATCCCGCGCCGTACTCGGCGTAATAGGCCCCGACGCCGTGGGGGAGAAGGAAGCCCAGGCCCACCAGGATGCCCGCCGCGAAGCCGATGGCGGCCATGATCAACGTCTTTTTCCAAAACTCGCGCATGGTTTCGCCCCCTCTCACACCAGACCCAGCGTCTCCTGGATCGCGCGCACGTAGCGCCGCGCCACCCAGGTGCCGCTGCCGTCGTCGAAGTTCACCTGTATGGTGCCCGACAGGCTGAAATCGAAGTTGGAGACCTTGGACAGGTTGATGATCTCGCTTCGGCTGATGCGCAGGAAGCGGTGGCGGTTCAGCGTTTGCTCCATCTCCGCCAGCGTCCCGCGCGCTACAAAGCCGCCCCGGTCCGTCCAGACGATCAGCTTGCGGCTCTCCACGTATACGCGGATGATCTCGCGCTGGCTGAGCAGCACCATCGTGTCGCCGGCGTAGGCCGTCACCATGGGATAGGCGCTGTCCGTGCTGCTTTCGATGGCGTGGACGATGTCGTCGATCTCCGGAGTCATGCGGGCGGTCCGAATGATCACCTTCGGATCGGCGCAGGCCGGGTCGATCTGTATGTCGATGTCGATCGCGTTCTTCATGAGGCGTCCCCTCGTCGGGCCGGGTCGGCGGTGTCCTGTTTTCTCGATCAGTATAGCACATTTACAACGCGCGCGCAACCGACCTGTCCAAAAGCGCCTTGGTTACAGCGAAAGCGTTTTCGCCACATACGCGCGTGACCGTTCAGACACTCAAAACAACCGTTTAGACAAAACCCCTTGTATTTGGCGAGGGGTTTCCTTAAAATGTTAAAAAAGCGTTTTGAACACGGCGCACTTCAACGAGATGAGGAGGAGATGGCTACCATGAAGTACCAAATCAAGGGAGAGCCGATGCCGGTCGTGATCTGCCGGCTGGAAGACGGCGAGTCGGTGATCTGCGAGTCCGGCGCGATGAGCTGGATGAGTCCCAACCTGGAGATGGAGACCTCCGGCGGCGGCGCGGGCAAGATGTTCGGGCGCATGTTCTCCGGCGAGAGCATGTTCCAGAACCGCTACAAGGCGCGCGGCGGCGCGGGCATGATCGCCTTCGCGTCGAAGTTCCCGGGCGACATCCGCGCCGTGGAGATCACCCCCTCCACGCCGGTGCTCTGCCAGAAGGGCGCGTTCCTGGCCTCCACCGAGGGCGTGGAGATGAGCGTGGCCTTCCAGCAGAAGATCTCTACCGGCCTGTTCGGCGGCGAGGGCTTCATCATGCAAAAGCTGTCCGGCAACGGCGTGGCGTTCCTCGAGATCGACGGCTCCACGATGGAGTACAACCTCGAGCGCGGCCAGCAGCTGTTGATCGACACCGGCTACCTGGCGATGATGGACGCCACCGTGAAGATGGAGATCCAGAAGGTGAAGGGCCTGAAGAACGCCGTGTTCGGCGGCGAGGGCCTGTTCAACACGCTGGTCACCGGCCCCGGCCGCGTGGTGATCCAGACGATGCCGATCTCCGGCTTCGCGCAGCTCATCGCCAGCCTGCTGCCCAGGAAGAATTGATTTCAATCCAATATACACACATTGAAAGGAGAATTTCCATGAAGAAACTGCTTGCCCTGATCGTGGCGCTGATGCTGGCGCTGACCTGCACCTCTGCCTTCGCGCAGACCGTCGTCACCCAGGTGACCATCGACCGCGACCTCGCCAAGGAGATGCTGCCGACCTTCGGCGTGCCCGAGGAGCAGCTCGGCCTGGTCGACGCCGTCCTGGCCGTCGTGAACGCGCTGGGCGTGCGCGTGACCACCGTTGAAGACGGCGCGCAGGTGGACCTCAGCCTGAACGACGCAGACGCCCTGTCGCTGGGCTGGGCGACGGACGACGCGGGCGCGGGCATCGTGTCCACGCTGTTCCCGAACTACTATCTGACGATCCAGAATGAGACCATCGCCCAGATGATGGAGCAGATGGCCGCCAACATGCCCGGCGCGGGCGGCGAAGGCGGCGCGGGTGGCATGGACATGGCCGCGATGGGCGAGGTGTTTGGCAAGTACATCGCCAAGTGGATGGAAGCCTGCGCGGCGGCCGGCCAGCCCGGCGAGCCCGTGGAGGCGGATTTCAAGTACGACAACTACGTGTTTGACACAATGGTGCCCGTCACCGTGGACATGGACGCCATCCGGGCGGCCACCCAGACCCTGATGGACGAGCTGCTGGCCGACGAGGCCGCCATCGGCATGCTCAAGGGCATGATGCAGAACATGCCGCAGGGCGGCGCGACCGCCGAGGCGCCGGACTTCGAGGCGCAGTTCAAGGCCGGCTTCGAGGAGTGGATGGCCCACTTCCCGGACACCGTGACCGCCGAGCTCTACACCAACAGCGACGGCAGCGAGCCCTTCTACATGACCGCCGAATCCGCCTACGAGGGCAGCGAGGCGCCGTTCTTCACCTGCTACATGTTCTATGAGAACGCGCAGAACATGGACATGGGCTTCGCGATGGAGATGACCGACGAGGAGACCTCGGAGACCGCGACCATGACGGCGGGCTTCGCGATGCAGGACACCGACATGAAGATGTACATCGACATGGGCGGCATGTACATCGGCCTGAACATCAGCGCCGTGGAGCCCGACATGATATTCGACGTGTTCTTCATGAATCCCGACAAGCCGCTCTTGAGCGTCAAGGTGGAGATCACCGACGACGGCGACCGCACGCTGCCCGTGGAGGCCGACGGCAAGACCACGCTGGCCGTCGAGGAGATCATGGCCAACGGCAACAGCGCGGCGGCTCAGGGCCTGTATGGCGACATCCAGGGCAACGGCCTCGGCACGCTGCTGAGCGTTGCGATGCAGCAGGTGCCGGAGCTGGGCCAGCTGATGGGCATGATGAGCCAGATGGCGGGCTGATCAAGGCAATAAGCGCGGCGGCGGCCTGAAAGCCGCCGCCGCGTGCAGCGAAGCACCCACGACAGGAGAGGGCCTATGAACATCAAGACATTGAACAGGATCATTCCGATCGTTTCCTGCGGCGTGACGTTCCTCTGGGGCATGCTGGGCAACGCCTGGAACATCAGCTGGATCGCGGTGGCCATCGGCGGGATGCTGATGGGCATCCTCCACGCCATCGACAAGGGCAGGGAAGACGAGAACAAATAGAGACAGGAGAGCTGAAATCATGAATCGCAAGACGCTGAACACCATCATCCCCATCGCCTCCGTCGGCGTGATGATCGTGTGGGGAACCCTGGCGAAGAGCTATGACAAGAGCTGGCTGGCGGTGTTCGTCGGCGGCATCCTGATGGCGATCATCAACGTCATCGGCAAGAACAAGGACAAGTAAGGGGGACAGGAGCATGAATCGCAAGATCATCGCGCTGGCGCTGTGCCTGATGCTGCTGGCGGCCTGCGCCGTCGCCGAGGCGGGTACCAAGGTGTTCCAGCTGGGCACCTCCGCCTACACGATCGAGATCGCCGAGAGCTTTGAGGAGGGCGAGCGCACCGAGGAGGACATCTCCGACGACTTGGTGGCCTACATGCACAGCCCGGACACGCTGCTGGACTTCGACGTGTACCAGTTCAACAAGGAGGGCTATCCGGACACCCTCGCCGCATACGTCGAGGCCGAGGCCGCCGAGTATGAGGCGGCCGAGGTCGTGACCGACGGGGAGATCAACGGCATCGCCGCGGGCTGGTACCGCGCCGAGGAGGTCTACGAGGGCGAGACCTACGCCACGCTGACCTACGTGCTGGAGGACGGCGACGACTACGTGGAGATCGCCTTCTGGCTGGACGGCGAGAACGCCGAGGCCGAGGCGCAGGCCATCATCAACACGCTGACGTTTGTGACCCGCTGAGTAAACGGACATGAAATGAAAGGAGCGATCCGATGAAGAATACGCTGTACAAGCTGCTGTCGATGCTGCTGTGCCTGATGCTGCTGGCCGGCTGCGCCGCGTTCGCGGAAAAGGAAGCGCCCGTCGAGCCGAAGGTTGTCACCGGCTTCGCGTTCAGCGCGAAGGCCAGCGCCACGATCAGCGTGGGCGATCAGCTGAGCCTGATCCCGGACACGGACGGCGTGCTGTTCTCCGGCTGGAAGAGCAGCAAGCCCGCCGTGGCGAGCGTGGATGAGAACGGCCTGGTGACCGGCATTGCCAAGGGCAAGGTGAAGATCACCGCCAAGACCAACACCAAGAAGACCTACAGGCTGTCGCTGACCGTCGTCGATCCCTATGAGCCGACCGGCATCAGCATCGCCGAGGGCACTTCCGGCAGCACCACCATCGTGCAGTCGCTGCAGCTGACCCCCGTGCTTCAGCCCGCCACGGCCGTGAGCGACCTGACCTGGTCGAGCAGCAAGCCGAAGGTGGCCACCGTGGACGCCAACGGCCTGGTGGTGCCCGTTGCCAAGGGCAGGACGAAGATCACCGTCACCTGCGCCAAGAACAAGAAGAAGGCCGTGTTCAACCTGACCGTGACCAACCCCTATGAGCCCGCCGCCATCGGCTTCGCCGAGGGCGCGTCCGGCAGCACCACCATCGCCGCCGGTCTGCAGCTGACCCCCGTGCTGGAGCCCGCCACGGCCATGAGCGTGCTGACCTGGAAGAGCAGCAAGCCGAAGGTGGCCGTCGTGGACGCCAATGGCTTCGTGACGCCGCTCAGCGAGGGCAAGACGAAGATCACCGTCATCACCGACAACAAGAAGAAGGCCGTGTACAACCTGACTGTGACCAACCCCTACAAGCCCGGCGGCATCTCGTTCGCCCAGGGCAACACGGTCACGGCGCACGTCGGCTGGAACCTGCAGCTGACGGCTGTGCTCGAACCGCTGACGGCGATGTCGACCATCACCTGGAAGAGCAGCAACCCGAAGGTCGCCGTCGTGGACGCCAACGGCATGATCACGGGCGTGAGCGTCGGCACCGTGAAGATCACCGCCACGACCGAGAACAAGAAGAAGGCGGTCATCACCGTCACCGTGGAGGAAGCGCCTTCCAAGCCCATCTCCCAGGTGGGCCCGGGCGGCATGGTGTGGCTGAAGGGAAACTGATGAACAGGACCCGATAATGGGGGGCTGTCTCAAAACTCGAGCCGATTGGGAAAACCTGCGTAGCGGCGCCTATCAGGCGCCATAATGGCGGCAAATTGCCGCCGCTACGATGGATATCACGGTTTGAACAGTGTTTTGAGACAGCCCCGATTTGAAGGCAAGCTCTGTGGAAAACGATTTGCGGGCGTGCGCCGGAAGGGAGGGACTGCCGTGAACGGACTCTGGAGAAGCGCCCTGCGTCGCGGCGCGATCGGCTTCGCGCTGGGCATGCTGGTGGAAGTCGGCATCATGTGCGCGGTCAGTCCCGGCATATTCGCGGACGAAGCGGGCCCCGGCGCGCTGATCGTCTGCCTCGTCTCCAGCGGGCTCTACGGCGCGCTGGGGATGGGCGCGACGGTGGCGTACGACATCGAGCGCTGGAGCATCACGCGCGCCACGCTCACACACCTGTTCGTCGCGCTCGGCGGGCTGTACGCGCTGGGACTGGCGCAGGGGTGGCTCACGTTCTCGGTGCTGGGCTTCCTCGTGCCCACGCTCGGCTTCATCGCCGCCTACTTCCTGATCTGGCTCGTCCAGTGCCTCTCCTATCGGCGCAAGGTCAGCCAGATGAACCGCACCATGAAGACCTGGAAGCGCCTGCAGCGCGCGCGCTCGCCGTCCGACGGCGCCCAAATCCGTTTGATTCGACACGCATCTGAGGAGGATTGACATGAAGAAGACCCTGTGCATCCTGCTGGCCCTGGCGCTGTGCCTGTTCGGCGCGGCCGTGGCCGAAACCGCCGCCATCGCCAATCCCTGGGTGGACGCCACCGCCGGCGACATCGCCGAGGCCATCGGCGCGGCGTTCGGCATCCCCGAGGGGGCCGAGAACGTCGAATACAGCCTGCTGCCCGACGAGGGCCTTGCCGAGATGCGCTTCACGCTGGACGGCATGGCGTACGTCGCGCGCATCCAGCCCGCGGAGGAATTCACCGACATCTCCGGCATGTACTACGACTGGGAGGCCGACGCCCCCTTCTCCGTCGCCGGGTTCGAGGGCCTGGACCAGCGCGCCACCGACGGCGAGGAGACCGTGGAGCTGTGCCAGTGGTTCGACGCGGACATGGGCCTGATGTATTCGCTGGCCACCAGCGCGCCGGACCTGGACGGCTTTGACATCACGGCCATCGCCGAGGCGATCTACGCCCAGGCGGAGGAAGCCGAATGACGCTAGGAGCATAGACAAACGTGAAAGGGGATTGTGCTAAAATGAAAAAGACGCTCGCGCTGGTTCTGGCGCTCGCGCTGCTGCTCGCCACGGCCTCGGCCCTGGCGCTGTCGCCCCAGGTACCGGAGCTTTTGAAGCGGGCCGTGGCGGGACAGACGTTCGCCGCCACCTGCCGGGGCTGGCAGTCC
>CACYET010000032.1 GCA_902773515.1 uncultured Eubacteriales bacterium
CCATCAGCCGCGCGACAGGCCCGCCGTGGATCACCGCCAGCGCCGCGTTCCATTCGAGCGCCAGCAGCTTTTCGCCGCCCACGGCCACGCGCGCGATGAACTGCGCGGCGCTCTCCCCGCCGGGGCAGGGCACGACGCCCGGGCCCATGCAGTCCGCGATCCAGCGCCGGTAATCGGCGTCGCTCTTTAACTCGTCGTAGCCGCGCATCTCGAACGCGCCGAAGTCCATCTCGCGAAGCTCGGCGATCTCGACCTCCGGCGCGCGGCCCGTCAGCAGAAAGAGCGTCTCGCTTGCGCGGCGCAGGCCGCTGGCGGCGTACAGGTCGCACGCGGGCAGAGGCCTCTTTTTTGCGGCCGTTTCCAGCGCCAGAACGCGCCCCGCCGGGGAGAGGGGCAGGTCCGTCCTGCCGCAGTAGAGACGCCGCTCGTTCGCCTCGGTCGGGCCGTGGCGCAGCAGGAACAGCGCCCTCATTTCAACCGCTGCGGCAGTCCGCAGAACAGCCGCCACACCTCGTCCGCCTCAGCGGCGAGAAGTGCCGTCATCCGCCCGCAGGCCTCGCGCCAGGCGCGCATCAGCGGGTCGACGGGCACCACCCCGGCGGAGATGTCCGTGGCGATCACGACGGCGTCCTTCAGCCGCGGCAGGATCGCTTCCATCTCGGCGAGCGGGTCCGCGCCCGCGCGCAGTCGGTTCAGCGCCCAGCGATCAACACAGGCGACGCATCGCCGCGACGTGTCGATCTGCTCCGCGCTCCCGTCGCAGAGGAACACGTCCGCGTCCGAAAGGGCGAAGCGTTCGCGCGCGAAGTCCAGCTTGCCCTGGTGGCTGCCGCCGATGATCAGTACCATGCCGCGCCTCCCCCAAAATTTTGCTCAGAACAGCGTCGTCCGCCCGGCCAGCGACACCAGCGCCGCGCACTCTGCGATGGTCAGCGCGAAGCCCGCCACGTCGCCGGACACGCCGCCCAGCGTCCGATAGCCCCAGAGCATCGCCGCGCCGTAGGCCAGCGCCTCCACCAGCAGCACGGCCACCTGGCCCCCGAGCCACAGCCCGCAGAGCAGCGCCGCGATCAGCCCCATGACGGCGACGGCCAACCGCTGGGCGACGCTCGCCTCGGCCTGCGCGTACTCGCTGTGGCCGATGGGCTCCAGCGCCAGCACGCACAGGGCCGAGCCGCAGCGGGAGATCACCGGTATGAACAGCAGCGCGCGCAGGTCGCTGCCGGGGGCGATGCCGCTGGCGGCGTCGTAGCTGATCAGCGCCACCACCGCCAGCGCGATGATCGAGAACGCCCCGGCGTGCGGGTCCTTCAGGATCTTCAGGCGCTGCTCCAGCGGACGCCACGATAAAAGCGCGTCCGAGGTGTCCATGAAGCCGTCGAGGTGGATGAAGCCCGTCAGCAGCCACGGCAGCGCCACCAGCAGCGCCGCGTGGATCGCGGGCAGCCAGCGCCCGGCCAGCAGGGCCAGCACGTACCAGAGCAGGCCCAACACCGCGCCCACGATGGGCAGGCACACCACCGCCAGCGGCCGGGCCTCCTCGTCGAAGGGCCGGTAGGGGCAGGGGATGGCGGTGAACGTGGAAAGGCTCATGCACAGCGCGACCAGGATTTGCTTCATATCGGCAGCACCCCCTTGTGGATGATCGGTATTCCCGCCGCGATCTCCAGCACGTTGTCGCAGCGCGCGGCCATGCGCCTGTCGACGAGCGCCAGCGCGGCGCGATAGGCCTCGGTCGTATCGTCGTAGATCGCGGCGTCGGAGAAGATGAAGTCCGACACGATGACGGTGTTCGGCGCGCGCGCGACAAAGGCCTCGAGGTCGTCCGCGACCTTTTCGCCCGCTTCCGGATAAAAGCCGCGCGCGTCGAACATCTCGTTCGCCAGCAGCGCCGTCACGCTGTCGACCAGGAACGCGCCCGAGGGGTCGGCCCCGTCCAGCGCCAAGAGGATGTCCCGCCCGCGCTCCAGCGTGATGAAGCCCAGGCCCGCGCGCTCCTCGCGGTGGCGGCGGATGCGCGCCTCGTCCTCTTCGTCGCCGGGCAGCATCGTGGCGATGTAGTAGAGGGGTTCTCTCCCCGCATACGCCAGCGCGATCCTCTGCGCCCACATCGACTTGCCCATCTTGCAGCCGCCGGAGATGTACGTGCTCATGCTTCCCCCATGTAGCGCCGGTTCCCGCGGATCGCGTCCAGGTAGCCGTCGTCGATCCCGGCCTCCTCGAACGTGCCCATCTCGCCTATCACGCGCTGGGCGGCGTCGATCACCTCAAACGCGATCGGGCACCCGCTGCCCTCGCCGAGGCGCATGTTCAGATTCAGCATCGGCGCAAGCCCCATCTCGCGCATCGCGAGCGCGTAGCCGCGCTCCGCGGAGGCGTGCGAGGGGAACAGGTACGCCGCGCACAGCGGGTTCAGCCGCGCCGCGCACAGCGCCGCCACTGCGCTGATGAAGCCGTCGATCACCGCCGGCAGGCGAAGCGACGCCGCGCCGAGAAACGCGCCGAACATCGCCGCGAGGTCCAGCCCGCCGACCTTTGACAGCACGTCCACGGGGTCGGTAGGGTCGGGCTTCAGGCGGGCGAGTGCCCCGTCGATCACGTCCAGCTTCTTCTGGAGCCCCGCGTCCGTGAGCCCCGCGCCGCGGCTGGCGGTCTCGCGCGCGGGCAGCCCCAGCAGCGCCGAGAGCACCGCGGCGGACGTGGTGGTGTTGCCGATGCCCATCTCGCCCACGCCGAGGATATCCACGCCGTCCTCGCGGGCGCGCCGCGCGGCCTCGACGCCGACCTCGATCGCCCGCAGCGCGTCCTCGCGCGCCATGGCGGGCCCCTGCGCGAAGCTGCGCGTGCCGCGGGAGATCTTCCTGTCCAGCACGCCCGGCGCGTCGATGTCCGCGTCCACGCCCACGTCGATCACTTCCAGCTGCGCGTGAAAGTGCTTCGCCAGCACCGCCGCGCCGGTCAGCCCGTGGGCGAGGTTCACCGTCTGCCGGAGCGTAACGCTCGCGGGACAGCTGCTGACGCCCTCGCGCACGATGCCGTTGTCCGCCGCGAACACAAGCAGCCGCCGATTCTCCACGCGGCTTCCGACCTGCCCCGTGACGCCCGCCAGCTTCACGCTGATGTCCTCCAGCGCCCCCAGGCTGTGCGGCGGCTTGGCGAGGCGCGCCTGCCGGGCGCGCGCGGCCTCCATGGCGGCGGCGTCCGGCGCGCGGATGGCTCCTAGGACCTCGAGAAGATACTGTTCCATAGCGATGCGACCTTGCCCTTCACGGCCTCGAACTTTCCGGGAATGTCGAGCTTGTCAAACCACGCGCGCACAGGCGCGAGGCGGCCGGGGATGTCCAGCCCCTCGATCCACTTGCGCACCGGCTCCAGCTTTTCGGGGATGCCCGTGCCGTCGAACCAGGCGGCGATCTGCGCCCCGGTGGGCAGGTAGTAATAAGGCTGCGCGTAGCGCCGCGCGCCGGTGAAGCGCTCGAGGTAGAAGTCCTCCAGCGCGCTGATCTTCACCTCGCCGGTAGACGACGCGTGCACGAACCGGTTGCCGCCGATGTAGAAGCCCATGTGGTCGCTGGGGTCGCTGTCGCGCACGGTGTCGAAGCACACCACGTCGCCCGCCAGCAGGTCGCGCGGGTTTTCGATCAGCGCATACCGCTCGTCGGTGCCGATGAGCGCGGCGGCGTGCACGGGGAACTCGAAGCCCTCCGGCTCGAGGCAGTACATCACCAACCCGCTGCAGTCGAACTGGTCCGGCCCCACGGCCCCCAGCACGTAGGGCTTGCCGAGGTGCTCCAGCGCCCGCAGCACCACCACCTCGCCCTGCGTGTAGCCGGAGCAGGTGAGCGCGATCAGCATCAGGCACAGCCACAGTGCCACGGTCTGGATCAGGAAGAACCGGGCCTTGCGATGGGGCCTGAATCGCGGGCGTCGACGGGACATGGAGCGTATTCCTCCGTTATCTTTGGTGATCGGGCGGGCGCCGCGTCGGCGCCCCTACGGGGTATCCTGGATGTCGGGCGCGAGGTCCGCCATCCGGGCGATCAGGAAGTGGATGGCCTTTCCCTGCCCGGCGTAGAACCGCTCGTGCTCGGAGACGTAGTTCGGCTGAAAACCCGAGGCGTGCAGGTCGTCGGTCATATAGGCGATCTCGAAGCCGCTCTCGCCGAAGTAGCGCTTCGAGGCGGTGAACAGCGCGTCGTTGTCGGTCTTGAGCCAGATCTCGCCGCCGGGCTTTAAAAACGCCCGGTACTGCGCAAGCTGCCTCGGGTGGGTCAGGCGGCGCTTGTGGTGCTTGGCGCGCTCGTCCCAGGGGTTCGGGAAGCTGATGTAGATGCGCTCGACGCCGTCCTCGGGCGCAAACGTGTCGTGGATGCGCGTCGCGTCCACGGCGCTGAACAGCAGGTTTTTCGGCGGCTGCTCGCCGTAGGCGGCGGTCGTGTTCTTCACCGCCACCGCCAGCACGTGGCGCACCTCGTCCACGGCGATGAAGTTGACGCCGGGGTTCTCAAACGCCATCTGCGCGGTGGAGACGCCCTTGCCGCAGCCGATCTCGAGCATTACCGGCTGCCGCTTCTCAAACAGCGAAGGCCACGTTCCCCGGTGCGTCGAGGGCTTTTCGACGAAGAAGGGGCAGGCCGCCAGCGCGGGCTCGGTCCAGGCCTTTCTGCGAATGCGCATGGGTCAGGGCTCCCTGGCCTCGGCGTCGGCCTTCGCGGCCTCCTCCTTGCGCCGCGCGACGGTGCGCATCCAGTACAACAGCCCGATGCCGCCCAGCGTGGACACCACCCACAGGATCGACGCCAGCCGCACGCTCCCGGCCAGCATCGCGATCAGGCCCGCGACGTACATCGCCACCAGCGCCAGCGCCGCGATGGTCCGCAGCCTGCGCAGCATCGCCGTCTGTCTCTCCATGCCCATCCCTCCGTATAAACCATTAACATTACAATATTCGCCCCAAAGCCCCGTTTGTCCTGCCGAAACGGGGGATGGGGGAGAAAATAATTTGCAGGAGAGAGATGTGTTTCTCATGCGGTTGAACTTTTCCGAAAAACGCGCTATACTGTTTGCATCGACGAGGGGGGATGCGCGATGCGGCCGATCGATGAGATCATGAGGGCGTGCGGCGACGCGCTGGCGGCTCTGGACGCGCTGGCGGCGGATTTGGACGATCCGATCGCGGAGGATCTGGAGGACATGAACGCGGAGCTTGAGGACGCGCTCATGCTGCTCGGCGAGCTCGGGCGCGGCGGCGATCCGGACGAGCTCGCGGATGCGCTGGAGGACGCGCGGGCGCTGGCCGGGGACTATCGCGCCCTGACCGCAAGGGTTCCCGCCCTGGCGGCGCTCGTCGACCGGCTGGAGAAGGCGCTGGGCGCGGGCGACTGACCCGCTTGCCATTTCCCGGCGGATGGTTTATAATACACTCATCACTTTACGGAGGACGACCTATGAAGCGTTTTCGACCCCACTGCGCGGGCTTTATCGTGCTGTACGTGCTCACGTTCATCAGCGCCCTTGACGCGGGCTACACCCTCTATCGCCAGATCCACGGCGTCCAGGACATGATGGCGCAGTTCTCCTTCTTCGCCTACATCGTGCTGGCGATGGCGCTTTTCTACGTTTGGATGTACGGCCGCAGCCAGGTGTGCTTCGACGGCAAGCGCGTGCGCGTGGTGTTCCCGGCGTCCGTGCGGCCCAAGGAGGGCGAGGGCCGCGCGATGATCCTGTTCCGCCAGGGCGACACCGACCTGCGCCTCATCGACAAGACGATCCGCCTGGACGCCATCACCCGCTACGCCTACGTGGAGGACCTCGGCTATGAGCGCATCGACGCCAGCCAGGCCGGCGAGAAGAACAAGCTGTTCCCCGTGCACGAGGTGGCGATCATCACCAACGAGAACAAGCGCTACCACATGAACGCCGCCATCTACAGCGCCAAGCAGCGCCGGGAGATATTCGAGCTGATTCGCAAGGGCAGCGGCGTCGAGCCGGAAGGGAAGCTCAGGGAAGAGTTGAGAGGTTAGAGATTAGAGTGGAGAGAGTGAGGAGTTAGGAGTGAGGAGTGAGAAGTTGATGGCGGCTGCCCTTCTCCGCCCCGCCCAATAGAGAGGTTCTTCACGGAATGTTGTTGGATCATCCATACGCTGTTTGGATGCGTAATGTACAGATCCTTCGCTTCGCTCAGGATGACAACGAGACGAATCTGTGTCATCCTGAGCGTAGCGAAGGATCTGTACACTGCGTTTACGAACAGCGCAGGACAGAAATGCTCATACCGGATACTCAATATCCCTCAAGTTTCCGTGAAGAACCAATAAAGAACCAGATTGCCACGTCACCCCTACGGGGTTCCTCGCAATGACGCTGTTTGGCTGCGCTTCGGTGTATGTCATTGCGAGGAGACCTGAAAGGTCGACGTGGCAATCTGGTCTCTTGCATTATGAATATGTCGTTGCACTGCGGTAGGGGCGGCTGCCGCCCGCCGGGAAGTACGACGGCGAATCGTACATGGCGGGCGCCGCAACGGCACCCCTACACTGTGTTTATACGCTGGTATGTCGGTTTTGAGACAGCCCCTATGTCTTATTAACTTACCCGACCACGATGTTCACCAGCCTGCCGGGCACGAAGATCAGCTTCCGAACGGTCTTATCGCCGATCAGCTTCTTCACCTCGTCCAGCGCCAGGAAGTAGTCGTTCGCGTCGTCGCGGTTCAGGTCGGCGGGCACGTCCATGCGCCCGCGCAGCTTGCCGTTCACCTGCAGGGCCACCTCCACGGTGTCCTTCACCAGCGCGGCCTCGTCCCACTTCGGCCAGGCGGCGTACATCAGATCGCCCTCGGACAGCTTGCACAGCCGGTTGATCTCCTCGGTGATGTGCGGCGCGACGGGGTTCAGCAGCTTCACCAGCGCCAACAGCTCGCCGCGGCTCACGCTGCCCTTGGCGTAGAGCGCGTTCACCAGCGTCATCATCGCGGCGATGGCGGTGTTGTACTTCATCTTCTCGTAGTCCTCGGACACCTTCTTGATGCAGGAATGCACGTCGAAGGCCATGTCCGCGCGGGTGCCCTCGTCGTCAGTCAGCATTTCCATCAGACGCCACACGCGGTCCAGGAAGCGCTTGCAGCCCTTCACGGAGTCGTCGTTCCAGGGCGCGGCGGCGGTGTAGTCGCCCATGAACAGCACGTACAGCCTCAGCGTGTCCGCGCCGTACTGGCTGACGATGTCCAGCGGGTCTACGACGTTGCCCTTGCTCTTACTCATCTTCTCGCCGTCGCTGCCCAGGATCAGGCCCTGGTAGCTGCGCTTGGCGTAGGGCTCGGGGGTGTTCACCTCGCCGATGTCGTAGAGGAAGCGGTGCCAGAAGCGGCTGTACAGCAGGTGGCGGGTGACGTGCTCCATGCCGCCGTTGTACCAGTCCACGGGCATCCAGTACTTCATCTCGTCCATGGAGGCGAAGGCCTGGTCGTTGTGCGGGTCCACGAAGCGCAGGAAGTACCAGCTGGAGCCGGCCCACTGCGGCATGGTGTCGGTCTCGCGTTTGGCGGGGCCGCCACACTTGGGGCAGGTGCAGTTCACGAAGCTGTCGATGCGCGCCAGCGGGCTCTGGCCGTCCTGGCCGGGCTCGAAGTTCTCCACGTCCGGCAGCGTCAGCGGCAGCTGGTCGTAGGGCACGCCCACGGTGCCGCACTTCGGGCAGTGGATCAGCGGGATGGGCTCGCCCCAGTACCTCTGGCGGTTGAAGGCCCAGTCCTTCATCTTGTACTGGACGCCCTTCTTGCCGATGCCCTTCTTCTCCAGGAAGTCCAGCATGGCCTGGATGGAGTCCTTCTTGTTGTCGTAGGCGTTCAGGAAGTCGGAGTTGACCATCTTGCCGTCGCCGGTGTAGGCCTCCTTGGTGATGTCGCCGCCCTCGATGACCTCGATGATGTCCACGCCGAACTTGGTGGCGAACTCCCAGTCGCGCTGGTCGTGCGCGGGCACGGCCATGATCGCGCCGGTGCCGTAGCCCATCATCACGTAGTCCGCGATGAAGATCGGGATCTTCTTGCCGTTGACGGGGTTGACGGCCTCCAGGCCCTCCAGCTTCACGCCGGTTTTGTCCTTTTGCAGCTGCGTGCGCTCAAACTCGGTCTTGCGGGCGCACTGCTCGCGATAGTCCTCGACCTGCGCCCAGTTCGTCACGCGGTCCCTGTACTTGTCCAGCAGCGGATGCTCCGGGGCCATGACCATGAAGGTGACGCCGAAGAGCGTGTCCGGGCGGGTGGTGTAGATCTCGAGACTCTCCGGCACGCCGTCCAGCGCGAAGTCCACGAACGCGCCGGTAGAGCGGCCGATCCACGTGACCTGCTGCTGCTTGATGCTCTCGGGGTAGTCGACCGTCTCCAGGCCCTCCAGCAGCTTGTCGGCGTACTGGGTGATGCGCAGGTACCACACGTCCTTGGGCAGCTGCACCACGTCGCTGTGGCACACGTCGCACTTGCCGCCCTGGCTGTCCTCGTTGGACAGCACCACCTTGCAGTGCGGGCAGTAGTTCACCAGCGTCTTGGCGCGGAACACCAGGCCGTGCTCAAACAGCTTGAGGAAGATCCACTGGGTCCACTTGTAGTAGTCCGGCAGCGACGTGGAGATCTCGCGGCTCCAGTCGAACGAGAAGCCGATCTGCTTCATCTGCTCCTTGAAGTGCTCCACGTTCTTGGTGGTGATCACGTGCGGATGGGTGTTGGTCTTGATGGCGTAGTTTTCCGCCGGCAGGCCGAACGAGTCAAAGCCCATCGGGAACAGCACGTTGTAGCCCTCCATGCGGCGCTTGCGAGCGACGACCTCCAGGCCGGAATAGGCCTTGATGTGGCCCACGTGCATGCCCGCGCCGGAGGGGTAGGGGAACTCCACCAGGCCGTAGAACTTGGGCTTGTCGTGGCTGGCGGACGCCTCGAAGGCGTGGGTCTCGTCCCAGTGCTTCTGCCACTTGCTTTCGATGCTTTGCGGGTTGTAGGCGGGAATGTTGTTCATGATATGCACCTCGCGCTTTATGGTCAATTATGAATGAGGAATAAGGAACGGGGAGGGCTAAACAATCATGACCACCGGCAGGGCCGGTGGTCATGACGGTAACTGAAGGATCAGTCGTTCGCCGCTTCCTCGGCGGCCTCTTCGACGGCGGCCTCGGCGTTTTCGGCGGTCTCCTCGACGGCGGCCTCGGCGTTCTCCGCGGTCTCTTCGACGGCTTCCTTGACGTCCTCAGCGGCGGCCTCGGCGTTCTCGGCAGTCTCCTCGACGGCGGCCTCAGCCTGCTCGGCGGCCTCCTCCACGGCCTCGGTGACGCTGGCGGGCGTGGTGGTCTTGGCACCGGTGTTGTGGGTGGTGACGATGGTGGCGACGATCGCCAGCACGATGAACACGGCCGCGGCGATCTTGGTGTAGCGCTGCAGGCGGCCTTCCATGCTCTTGGCCTTATTCTTGCCGAAGAAGGTCTCGGCGCCGCCGCCGATCGCGCCCAGGCCCTGACGCTGGCCCTCCTGCATCAGCACGGTCACGATGAGAATGATGGAAACCAGGATCAGTACGATGTCGATGATGATGGAAACAGCGGTCATGGGGTCATCCTCCTTAAGTATCAAACGCGAATCATCTGGAATTTATCCGGCGCGAATCCGCCCAAAGGGCGCAAAAAGAACGCGTCGTTCAAACACACTGGCCTATTATAGCACGGTTCCACGCAAAACGCAACCGTCTTTTTGCGTAAATCGGCGGTTTTTCACCATAAAATGACGGTTAATTTTGAGAGAGGGGAGAGCGACAACCCCTCAGTCAGCTACGCTGACAGCTCCCCTTACACAGGGGAGCCAAGGCTGCCGCGCATCCTCCGCGTAGGGGCGGGGCTGCGGCAGAGAGTCTGCCCATGCGTCCGTCCTGCCTCCCCTGTGTAAGGGGAGGTGGCCCGCAGGGCCGGAGGGGTTGTCGCAGGAGCGTATTGACTGTCCGATCATTCTTCAAACCTCTCCGCGATCTTCAGCTTCGCGCGGTACACCTCGTTGCGGGCGTATCCGGCCTCCGTCGCCGCGCGGGCGGCCTCGCGCAGGTCGTCGCCCTCCATCAGCCGCTCCAGCATGAACGCCGCGGCCCCCGGGCGCTGCGCGGGCGCCTCCGTCGGCGGCAGCATCGAGATGTCCGCCGCGAGGCAGTACTCGCCCTTCTCCACGCTGGGGTTGGCCTGTAGCGCGGCCAGCACGTCCGGAGCCGCGCCGCGGTAGATGCGCTCGAACTTCTTGGTCAGGTCGCTGCACACGCACAGCGCGCATTGGGGCCACTTTTCAGCCAGCGCGGCGACGAGATCCACGATCCGGTGCGGCGATTCGTACAGCACGAACACGCCGACGCCGACGCGGCGGATGGCGTCCAGCTTGTCGCCCAGCGCCTTCTTCTCGCGCGGCAAAAAGCCGTAGAACGCGAACTCGCGCGCGTCAAAGCCGCTGGCGGACAGGCACGTGACGGCAGCGGACGGCCCGCACACCGGTTCCACCGGGATGCCCGCCTCCCAGCACGCGCGCACCAGCAGGTGTCCCGGGTCGGAGATGCCCGGCGTGCCCGCGTCGCAGGTCAGCGCCACGTTCAGATCCTCCGCCAGCATCCTCTCCACGATCTGCGGGGCCTTCGATTCCTCGTTGTGCCGGTGGCAGGAGAGCATCGGCTTATGCAGGTCAAACTGGTTCAGCAGCTTCATCGTCACGCGGGTATCCTCCGCGGCGATCAGGTCCGCGCGCTCCAACGCCTGGCGCATCCGCGGCGTCAGGTCGTTCAGGTTGCCGATGGGCGTGGCGACGACGTAGAGTCTGGGCATGGGTGCTCCCTTCCAATCCTAAAATATACTCGATTCCGGCCTCGTCCAGCTTCCGCTGGGCCTTTGCCGCCCGCTTCGGCGGCATCACGGTGGCGGTGCCGCCCTTGAGGATGGCGACCTCGTAGCCGCGCTTCTTCGCGCCCAGCGCCGTGGCGGTCACACAGCCGTACTGGTCCAGGCCGCACAGGTGCAGGCGTTCGACGCCGTGCTTCTCCAGCCATTCGCGCAGCGCGGCGTTCGTCAGCGCGTCGCCGAAATACTTGTCGAAGCGGTTTTCACTCGCGATCACCAGCCCACCGTACAGCTCCGCGCCCTCCGTGCCCGCGAGGGAGAAGTCGAACAGCAGCCGGTTCGTGGGCAGGTTCTGGATGATGTGGCGGATGTAGACGACGCCGCAGCCCTGCCCGGCGTAACGGCGGATGATGCCGTTGACGGACGCGACGAGCGCCTCCGTGTCGTAGGCGAAGCGCGGCTTCCGCGCGGGCCAGAGGTAGTCGTTTTGCATGTCGATGACGATCAGCGCGGTGTTCATGGGCGCGCCTCCCTTCCGAGGATGAAGAACAGCTCGTTGCTGGTCTCAAACGACGCGGCGATGGTTCGGCCCGGCGGGATGTGCGATCCCATCCACTCGCCGTACTGCGCCGCCATGCCCACGTTCCGGCCGCCCAGCGTGCGCGTGGGGAAGGAGACGACGAGCCAGTCGGCGTTCACGGCGCGCATCGCGTCCAGCGCCGCGCCAGTCTTCTGGCGCTCCAGCAGCGGCAGCAGCTTGAGCAGCAGCGCCAGGTCAAAGCGCTCGGCGGGGATCGCGCCGGGACAGAGGACGTCGGCGCAGACGGCGCTCACGGGCATGCCGTAGACCTCGCCGAAGCGGTTGACGGCGTCCACCGCGAGGCCGGAAATATCGACTCCGGTCGCTTTTATGCCGCGCGCGCCGAGGTAGAGCGGGTGGATGCCACAGGCCAGGTCCAAAACCGACCGGGGTCGGCCTGTGACCTCGAAGATGCGCGCGTACAGCGCGTCCATGTCCGAAACGGGCAGCCGTTCCCGGGTGGAGGCGTGCCGCGAGAGCATCTTCTCCAAACCGACGTCGGTATGTTTTATATGCCAGTCCTGCATGTCGTAGGCCAGCTGGCGCGCCTCCCCGGGCGTCATGAAAGCCCCGCTGATGCCGTGCAGCGCCTCGCGGGCCGCCTTCTCGGCGTCTTTGGGCTTTTTGTAGCGGCGCTTACACTCCGCCCATACCCGCCGCACCGTGTCCGGACACAGGTCGCGGCAGTTCTTCGATTGAAGCAGCTTGTCGAGGAGGGGATTTGAATCCGGCATATGTGGGTTCCTTTCGACGGGGGACAGATTCTTCGACTTCGCACGCCTTCGGCGCGCTCCGCTCAGAATGACAGCGAAACGCGATGGTTGTCATCCTTCGACGGAGACAGATTCTTCGACTTCGCACGCCTTCGGTGCGCTCCGCTCAGAATGACAGCGAAACGCGATGATTGTCATCCTGAGCGGAACATCGACAGGAAAACGCGACGCCTGTCATCCTGAGCGGAGCCTTGCGGCAAGCAAGGCGCAGTCGTGCCGCAGGCCTGCGAAGCAAAGGATCTTTCGACTATCTCTCTTGCACTGTCACTCGGCCCCGCCCAGCAGCTCCATCAGCCGCCCGTAGAACCGCAGGTTGTGCGCGGTGGCGAGGCGCAGGGCGGCGGGGTCGTTCACCTTGAACAGGTGGTGCAGGTAGGCGCGGGAGTGGTGCTTGCACAGGACGCAGTCGCAGGCGGGGTCCACGGGCCCGTCCTCGCGGCGGTGCTCGTCGTCGAGGATGTACAGAAACTTGTAGAACTTCCCGTCGCGGGTGGGGATCACGCAGTCGAACAGCGTGTAGCCCATCTTTACCAGCGCGGCGATCTCCTCCGGCCGGCCGAGGCCCATCGCGTACTTGATCTTGCCGTCCGGCATCGCGTCCGCCGCCA
The DNA here is from genome assembly GCA_902773515.1 of uncultured Eubacteriales bacterium. Classification (GTDB taxonomy): domain Bacteria; phylum Bacillota; class Clostridia; order Christensenellales; family Aristaeellaceae; genus UBA2862. The sequence goes on from CACYET010000032.1 coordinate 12,813, forward strand.
TCTTCAGGATGTCCGCGCGGAAGTTGCCGTCCGAGTCCAGCGGCCAGCCGCCGAAGCCGTAACCGTCGAAGCCGATCGCCTCCAGCCGCCGCCCGCACTCGGCGCGCAGCTTGGGGTCGCTGCCGCCCTGCACGATGCCGAACAGCAGCGGTTTCTTCGCCATCTTCGCCGACAGCTTGTCGAACTCCGCACGGCAGCGCTCGCCCCACTTCACGGTCAGCTCCACGCTGCGCCGCTGCACGTCCGGCGGGTCGTCCGGGTGCGTGCACATGTCCAGCGCCATCATGATGTCGCTGCCGTACTGGAACTGCACCTGCATGCACTTCTCCGGCGTGTAGGTCAGCTTTTCCCGACCAAGGTCGGGTCTGAAGATGATCTCCTTGTCGCGGATCTCGCCGTATTCCGGGTTTTCGCGGATCAGCGAGTACAGCTGGAAGCCGCCGGAGTCGGTGAGGATCGCGCCCCTGTAGCCGGTGAAGCCGTGCAGCCCGCCGAGGCTCTTGACCAGCTTCGCGCCGGGCTTGGTCATCAGGTGGTAGCTGTTCATCTCGCAGCCCATCAGCCCCGCCGCGTCCACGTCCTCGAACGAGCCCGCGCGGATCGCGCCGTAGGTGGCGTCGGGGAAGAAGGCGGGCAGCCGCACCGCGCCGGAGGGAGTTTCAAGATAACGCATGAGACACCTCTTTGGGGAGTGAGGAGTGAGGAGTTAGGAGTGAGGAGTGGAGAGTGTAGAGTGTAGAGTGGAGAGTTTAGAGTTTAGATGAGTTTGCCGGGGGCGGACTGTCGCTATTCACTCAACTCTAAACTCTGAACTCTAAACTCTGAACTCTAAACTCTCTCCACGATTCTCAGGCTCGCGCTACGTGCGCGGGGGTTCTGCTCCAGTTCGACGTCGGAGGCCGTGACGGGCTTGCGGGTGATCAGCTTCACCACGGGTTTTTTGCCGCACACGCACACGGGGAACGACTTGGGGCAGGTGCAGGGGTCGGCGAGATTGCGAAACGTGTTCTTGACGATGCGGTCCTCCAGCGAGTGGAACGTGATCACGCACAGCCGCCCGCCGGGGTTCAGCAGGTCGACCAGCGTTCGCAGTGCGGGCTCCAGCGGGTCCAGCTCGTCGTTTACGGCGATGCGCAGCGCCTGAAAGGTGCGCCGGGCCGGGTGGCTGCTGTCGCCGGAGCGGAACTTTTTGGGGATGGCCGCGTCGACGATGTCCACCAGCTGGCCGGTGGTCTCGATGGGGGCGGCCTTGCGGCGGTCGACGATCACGCGCGCGATCTGCCGCGCCCACTTCTCCTCGCCGTAGTCGCGCAGCACGCGATTGATGTCGTCCTCGCTCCACGCGTTCACGATGTCGCGCGCCGTCAATGCCTGGCTCTGGTCCATGCGCATGTCCAGCGCCGCGTCGTCGTGATAGGAGAAGCCGCGCTCGCGCACGTCCAGCTGGTGGCTGGAGACGCCCAGGTCGATCAGGATGCCGTCGAAGGCCGGAGCGATGCCCGCGGCCTCGAGCAGCGCCGGGGCGTCGTGGAAGTTGCCGCGCAGGCATTCAAAGCGGGCCGGGGCGTTCAGCGCCGCCAGCCTTGCCGTGGCCGCCCCGATGGCGTCCGCGTCGCGGTCGATGCCGACCAGCAGGCCGCCCGGGCCCAGCCGCCGCAAAATCTCGGACGAGTGGCCCGCGCCGCCCAGCGTGCAGTCCAGGTACGCGCCGTCCGGCTTAAGGTTCAGTCCGTCCAGGCATTCATTCAGCAGGACGGGGAGGTGGTGGAAGGACATAGATTACCTCGATTGTGTCAAAGGATAAGGGAGTAGGCAGTAGGGAGCAGGGAGTAGGAATAGCGGCGCAAATGGCATTTCCTACTCCCTACTCCCTTGTCCCTACTCCCTGATGATGATTGGAAGGTCACTTCAAATCATCATCTATATTTTCCACGGCGCGATGCCCAGCTTCTTGCGGACCTTGAGCATCGTGCGGTGGGCGATGGCGGCGGCGCGCTCGCGGCCGGAGTCCATCACCTGCTGTAGATACGCCTTGTCGGCGCTGATGCGATCGTATTCGTTCTGGATCGGCTCCAGCGCGGCGATCACGGCGTCGGCCACGGCGTCCTTGAACCTGCCGTAGCCCTGCCCGTCGTACTGCGCGGAGATTTCGTCCATGCCCATGCCCGTCAGCGCGGAGAGGATGCTCATCAGGTTCGCCACGCCCGGCTGCTTTTCCGGGTCGAACACCACGCGGTTTTCGCAGTCGGTCACGGCGCGGCGCAGCTTTTTGCGGATGATTTCGGGCTTGTCGAGGATGGCGATGTAGGTCTCCTCGGGGTCGGACTTGGACATCTTCCGGGTCGGCTCCTGCAGGCTCATCACGCGCGCGCCCACCTTGGGGAAGTAGCCCTCGGGCACGGTGAACACGTCGCCGTACACGCCGTTGAAGCGCTCGGCGATGTCCCGCGCGATCTCCAGATGCTGCTTCTGGTCCGCGCCGATGGGCACCAGGTCCGTCTGGTACAGCAGGATGTCCGCCGCCATCAGCACCGGATAGGTGAACAGGCCGCAGTTGATGTTGTCGGCGTGTTTGGCTGACTTGTCCTTGAACTGCGTCATGCGGCTCATCTCGCCCATGTAGGTAAAGCAGTTCAAAATCCAGGCCAGCTCCGGGTGCGCGGCCACCTGGCTCTGGAAGTAGATGATGTTCTTTTCCGGGTCGAGCCCGCTGGCCAGGAACAGCGCCATCGTGCGCAGGCACGCCTTGCGGAGCTCCGCCGGGTTCTGGCGCACGGTCAGCGCGTGCAGGTCCACGATGGAGTACAGGCAGTCGTACTCGTCCTGCAGCAGGCCGAAGTTGCGCAGCGCGCCGATGTAGTTGCCCAGCGTCAGGTTGCCCGTGGGCTGGATGCCGGAAAAGATGCGTTTTTTCTGGATTTGCTGTTCCATGGGTCGTTCCTCCGATTCAAGTGAGTGTATGGATCAGTCGAGCGCCTTGATGAAGCACCTTCTGCGCTTGTGCTGCTCGGTCTTAAAGAAGTTCCACTGGCTCTGCACCTTGTGGTTGGTTTCCAGCTGGGGGCCGGTCTCGGCGTATTTGATGCCCATCTTCTGGCTGCCCTTCAGCACGTGGTTGAGCAGGATGGCGTTGACGGCCTTGTTCTGGTACTCCGGCGCGACGGCCACCAGGAACAGGTCCAGCGTGTCGTTCACCTTCAGCGCGCGCAGCACGCGGATCCAGCCCAGCGGGAACAGCCGCCCGCGGCTCTTCTTCAGCGCGTCGGCCATGCTGGGCGCGGACACGCCGAAGGCCGCCAGCTCGTCGTGCTCGTCGGCCACGAAGCAGGCCAGGTCCGGGTTGATGAGGGGGATGAACTTTGCGGCGTAGCGCCTGATCTGCTTCTCGTCCAGCGGCACGGTGCCGTACAGGCCGGAGTAGGCGACGTTCACCATGCGGAACACCTTTTCGACCCAGGGCTTGTAGTCGCGCCGGCTCTTGAGCTCGACGATGTGCAGGTTCGAGTACTTCATCACGCGCTCGGCCAGCTTGTCCATGCGGGTGCAGGTGCGCTCGTCGTAGGGCACCTCCACCAGCATCTCCACCCAGTCCACGTCCTTGACGTAGCCCAGGCGGGTCAGGTGGTCCACATAGTAAGGAAAGTTGTAGTAGGTGACGAACATGCTGCGGCGGTCGAAGCCCTCCACCAGCATGCCCTCGCGGTCCAGGTCGCAGAAGCCCAGCGGGCCGTGCACCTCGTTGCAGCCCTTTTCGCGGGCAAAATCCTCCACGGTCTTGAACAGTGCCGAGGAGACCTCGAAGTCGTCGATAAAGTCCACCTGCGTGAAGCGCATGCGGTTCAGGCCCCACTTCTCGTTGGCGCGCCTGCTCAAAATCGCGCCGATGCGGCCCACGATTTTTCCGTCGCGCCAGGCCAGCCAGCACTTCGCCTCGCAGTAGGAGAACGCGGGGTTTTTCTTCGGGTTCCAGTCGCTCAGGTCGTCGCCGATCATCGGGGGGATGTACTGCGGAACGTCCCTGTACATCACGTTCGGGTAGTCGACGAACTTCTTGAGCGCCGAACGGGTTTTCACTTCTCTGATCTCCACCATGTGAATCTCTCCCGAAACAGATTTGCCCGCATCAGTATAGCATATTTGCCGGGAATGTGCAAATGATTTATAGGTGAAAAACGCGCGATGAAAAGCGGGCGAGGGCGGCTGCGCCGCCCTCGCCGAGGTCGCGCCCTGAGGCGCGGCTCACTTCCGGTCCCGGCTCATGATGCTCAGTATGCGCAGGAACAGGTTGATGATGTCCAGGTACAGCGAGGCGGACAGGTCGATGGCGTTGTCCACCGTGCGGGCGCAGGTATTGGCCCGGGCCCAGTCGTAGCCGATGTACAGCGAGAACAGCCCCGCGCCCAGCCACTCGTAGAGCATGCCCGTGCGCCGCCCGAACAGCAGAAGGCTGATCAGGCCGCCCACCACCATGAACAGCAGCGAGAAGAACAGCACGCGGCCCAGGCGCAGGAAGAAGCCGGGGAAAAGCGTTCCGGCGATCATGAACGACAGTGTGACCACCGCCGTGGTCAGCACGGCGCTCTTGACGATGTTCAGCGGCACGCCCTGCACCGACAGGCACACCACGATGCCGATCGGCGCGGCGATCATCGTGTAGCCGATGAAGCTCATCACTGCGCCGCCGCGCACCACCATCGCGTTGCCGGCCAGCACCAGCACGAAGTAGGCCACGAGGAAGATCAGCGGGTTCATGCCGTACACCAGACGAAGCGCCTGCCGGGCGAACAGCGCCACCGTCAGGTAGTTCAGCGCGAAGCCCCAGAGCAGCATCGCGCCGATGATCAGGTTGAACGCCCGCTCCGAGATCTCAACCTCCCCGTCGCGCAGGCCCCTGCGCTCGGAGAGGATCATTTCAGAATTGCCTAAAGCCATGCGATAACCTCCTTCACTTTCTTTCCTCATTCTTTATTATTTTATCCAACGCGCCTTGCCCTGTCAACCTCTCCGCCCGCCGCACAGGGCGACATCTCTTATTACGGTAGTACGAAACGACCTCATCCGACCCGCTTCGCGGGCCACCTTCCCCAGAGGGGAAGGCTTTTGGCAGCGTTGTCTGTTGCCTTCCCCTTTGGGGAAGGTGGCAGCCCGAAGGGCTGACGGATGAGGTCGCCTCCACGCAAAGATAATGATGTTCTCTGACTCTCCGCACACCCCGGCGCGGGTCAGCATACTGTTAAATATAGCGCCTTTTCAAAAATGAGGCAGTTATAAACATGGATTTGTGGTATAATGAACAGGATAATGTTTATGACGGAGGCGACTGCCTATGAAGATAGTGGTGCTTTGCGGCGGGCTGAGCATGGAGCGCAACGTTTCCATCACCAGCGGATCGCTGATCTGCAAGGCCCTGCGCGAGCTGGGCCACCGGGCCGTGCTCGTGGACATGTTCTACGGGCTGGAGGACGTCGAAGGGCCGATCGACGCGCTGTTTGACGACCTGCCGCCGGTGGAGACGGTGCCCGTGGCGGGCGAGCCGGACCTGGAGGCCGTGAAGGCCAGCCGCAGGTGGAAGAGCCCCAGCATGGTGGGCAAGGGCGTGTTCGAGCTGTGCGCGATGGCGGACGTGGTGTTCCTCGGCCTGCACGGCGCGTGCGGCGAGGACGGCCGCATCCAGGCCGCGCTGGAGCTGATGGGCATCCCCTACACCGGCAGCGGCTACCTGGGCAGCGCCCTGGCCATGGACAAGGACCTGACCAAGCAGCTGGTGCGCGCGGCGGGCGTGCGCACGCCGAAGTGGCGCATCGCCAGCTACGACCGGGAGCCGATCGAGCAGATCTCGAGCATCGGCGTGGCCATCGCGCACACGTGCGAAGAGCTCGTCGCCGCGCTGGAGATGAACCGCCCGCTGGGCCGCGTGATCCTGGAGCAGTACGTGAAGGGCCGCGAGCTCCAGGTGGGCGTGCTGGGCGGACGCGCGCTGCCCTCCATCGAGATCATCCCCAAGCACGGCTTTTACGACTACAACAACAAGTACGTCGCCGGGGCGGCGGTGGAGATCTGCCCCGCGCCCGTCGAGCCCGCCGTGGAGGAGGCGCTGCGCGAGACCGCGCTGAAGGTGCACCTGCTGCTGGGCCTGAAGACCTACTCCCGCACGGACTTCATACTGGACGACGCGGGCGAACTGTATTTCCTGGAGATCAACACGCTGCCGGGCATGACGCCCACGTCGCTGATGCCGCAGGAGGCCGCCGCCGTGGGCATCGACTACAACCACCTGTGCCAGATGATCGCCGACGACGCCGTGGGAGGTGCGAAGGCCTGATGAAGCCGTTTCTGCTGAGCGACGCGCTGCGCGCCGTCGAGGGCCGCTTCTTTGGTGACGATGTCGCGCTTGGGCGCGAGGTCACGCGCGTGACCAGCGACAGCCGCGACGCGGGCCCCGGCGCGCTGTTCTTCGCCTTTAAGGGCAACCGCGTGGACGGCCACGACTTCATGGCCGGCTGCATCGAGAAGGGCGCGGCGGGCTGCATCAGCGAGCGGGAGCCCGCCGAAGACGAGCGCCCCGCCATCGTCGTGGGATCGTCGCTGAAGGCCGCCGGGGCGCTGGCCGCCTGGCACCGCAGCCGCTTCGACATCCCCGTCGTGGGCATCACGGGCAGCGTCGGCAAGACCACCACCAAGGAGATGGTGGCGGCGGTGCTGGCGCAGCGGTTCAATACCCACAAGACCGAAAAGAACTTCAACAACGAGCTGGGCGTGCCGCGCACGCTGCTGCGCCTGGACGAAAAGCACGAGGCCGCCGTGGTGGAGATGGGCATCTCCGGCTTCGGCGAGATGCGCCGCCTGACGAACATGGTGCGGCCGACCATCGCCGTGTTCAGCGTGATCGGCGACGCGCACCTGGAGTTTTTGGGCGACCGGGAGGGCGTGCTGCGCGCGAAGTCCGAGATCTTCGAGGGCATGGGCGAAGGCGCGCTGGCGGTGCTCAACGGCGACGATACGCTGCTGGCCGGATGCCGGCCGAACATGCGCCGCGTGCTCTACGGGCGCGGGGAGAACTGCGACGTGCGGGCCGAGAACGTTCACAACCTGGGCGAGGACGGCATCGCGCTGACGATATGCCACGCGCTCGGCGCGTTCGAGGCGCGCATCCCCGCCTTCGGCAGCCACATGATCTACGCCGCGCTGGCGGCGGCCGCCGTGGGCCTGGAGCTGGGCCTGACGGACGATGAGATCGCGCGGGGCATCGCCGCCTATCAGACCGTCGGCGACCGCGCGCGGGTGCTGCACGCCGGGGACGTGACCGTGATCAGCGATTGCTACAACGCCAACCCGAACTCCTGCCGCGCCGCGCTGGATTCGCTGGCCGCGCTGCCGGGGCGGCGGGTGTGCGTGCTGGGCGACATGCTGGAGCTGGGCGAGCAGACCGCTGCGCTGCACAGCGGCGTGGGGGAATACGCCGCGCGGCTGGGCGTGGAGGAGATCGTCGCCTGCGGCGCGCTCTCCAGGCACATCTACGAGGGCGCGAAGGCCGCTGGGGGCAACGCCGCGTACTACCCCGACAAGGCCGCGCTGCTGGCCGACCTGCCCGCGCTCGTGGGGCCGGGCGATACCGTGCTCGTCAAGGCCAGCCACAGCATGGCGTTTGAGGAGATCGTGGAAAAGCTGGTTGAACGCTGACGCGAAAAGAGAGCCCCTTTCCGGCGGGCTCCGTAACACAGTATTAGGTTCTGATCGACGAAAACGTAATGTTTTCAAGGCTCACGGCGTGATTTCGGTCACGCCGTTTGCTTTGCCATCAGTTCATGGATTGGGATAAAACCGATGCCGTTGTACTCAATGCGGATGTGCTGTTCCCTGTGCCCACTGCTCTTGTCAGGCGCGCTCACATAGATCGCGCTGATCAGCTCATGTAGAATATAGCCATCCAGCTTCTTGATACCGACATAGGCTCTCGCCTTTTCAATGAACCGTTCAAGATGATCGTTCTCTGCTTCCTGTACTTCGATTTCCTGCCGCAGTCTGGCAGTATCGGCTTCCAGCTGCTTCTGCTCCGCTTCATAGGTCTGACTGAGCATCTCATACCTTTCATCACTCAGTCTGCCTGCCGCATTATCCTCATATACCTTGATGAACAGGCGTGCCGGAAGTAGTCCTCAAAACGGAGAATATAGCTTGTCACCATCTGAACATGGGCTAACACTACTTCCTCAAGAACAACCGCCCGGATATAATGCCCTTTGCATTTCTCCTTATTCTTCCAATGCGTGGAGCAGTCAAAGAATTCCTGGTTGGGCTGAAAGGTCTTGCATGAACAGAAGTAGAGCTTTTCTTTGCAGTCTTCGCAATATACCAGACCGGAAAAGATGTTACTCCTTCCGTTGCTCGTCCTGCGATGCCGCTGCTGTCGGATTTCTTGAACCCGCTGGAATACGTCCATCTCAATGATCGCTTCATGGTGGCCTGGGAATACCGCCCAGTTTTCTTTGGGATTTTCCCTGGTTTTCTTATCCCAGATGGAATTGGTGTAGGTCTTGAAATTGACCGCGCACCCCGTGTATTCTGGCATTTCCAGAATATGCACGACCTCCGCGCTGTTCCAGTGGCAGGGATTCTCCGGGATGGGATTGGGGACGTTGATCCCCAGTTCTCGTTTGTGCGCCGCCGGTGTCAATACCTTCTCCGCAATCAGCTGGTCCGCAATCTGGCTGGGGCCTCGGCCTTCCATGCACAGGTTGAAGATACGCCGGACGACCTGGGCGGCCTCGGAATCAATGATCCAATGCTTTGGATCAGACGGGTCCTTCATGTACCCATAGGGCACATTGGTGGTCAGCGGTACGCCCTTTTCGCCTTTTGCCTTGTTGATCGCTCGAATCTTCCGGCTGGTGTCCCGGGCGAAGAATTCGTTGAACCAGTTGCGGATACCGGCAAAGTCGTTGTTCACGCTCACCTGATCCGCTGAATCGTAATTGTCATTGATTGCGATGTACCGTACTCCGTTCTGCGGAAAGGTAAAGGTCGTGTACAGACCCACCATGGCCATGTTGCGTCCCAGTCGGGAGAGATCCTTCGTGAGCAGCACACCCACATGTCCCGCTTCGACCTCCGCCAGCATCTTTTTGAAGCCCGGTCTGTTGAAGTCGGTTCCACTGTAACCGTCATCCACGAAGAAGGTCGGATTGGGAAAGCGATGGTCTTTTGCGTATTGCAGCAGGATTTCCTTTTGATGTTCTATCGACAGGGATTCGCCCAGCCTTTCATCTTCCTGGGAGAGCCTGCAATAGAGCGCCGTGATTTTTGCCCCTGACATGTCTGTATGATCCTCCTTATCTGTCGGGGCATCTGTCAGTACAGGATTGGTCGTTTCTATTATATCATTCTTCCGCATATCTGTCATTGGTCATTCCTCCGATTCTTCCATGTTTTCTTGGGGTTCAGTTGTAAAACTTTTCGCCATAATACGCTCCAACTTTCGGGTGAAGAGCTCGCTGCCCTCATAAGTGCCCGTAACGACATAGGTAGTTCCGTGAATGACTCTCTGAATGGTTTGCTCTGGAATCCAGTAGGCAGAGAGGTTTGGGACAGATATTCTGTCATCATTTTCTACGGTATATTTCGTTCTTTTCATGATGGATACTCCTCCTGTTTTTGATGTATGGTTTGGGGCAGGATGATCATTAGGTCATCCTGCCCCGATGGGGTGTCCGGGAAGGGTTGATTTTCCTGGACTTTTTTCGTCCTAAAGGGTAACGATCACGCCGGTGTTTTCTGCCGCTCCCGATAGCGGCGCTGCTTCTCCCGGCTTCGGGCTTGCTTGGCCGCTGCGCCGCAATCGGCGCAATAGCGCTGACGGTTGCTGCCGGGGATGAAGGGTTTGTGGCAGCGGACACATTCCTTCCAGCATTCACCTACCTGATCTTCCTCCCGCAGCAGTTCATGCCAGATAGCGGTATTCAGCTCCGGTTGCAAGGGCAAGACTGCCCGAAGGAAATAATCACAGTTCACAGCGCCGTCATGGATGGTTTTGTGGGCTTGGCTGATCACATGGCAGGGCCGATCCTCCGGCAGGCAGCAGCCGCTGTCATAGTTGGCGCATTCTTTCTGTGCCAGCTGCCGGATGCTGCGCTGAATCTGGTTATCAATCTGGTGCATGGTTATCGATCTCCTTTCTGCCAGCTTTTCTTCTGGCTTTCTTTGGTCTGTTGATTTTCGTTTGCTGTTCATCTTCCTGAATCTGGCTGGGGGTGGGATTCTCCTGTTCGATTTCTTCACTGCGCCGGACTGCTGTTTCTGCGGTATGATCCAGCAGTTCCCGAAGCTCTTGCTGGTTCTGAACTTCTTCGGCAACATCTTCATATCGTTTTTGTCCATCCTTGCTGCGTAAGGTTAGCGCTTCCGGCAGTACCTTCCGAACATGGGAGCGAATCTTCATCTGCTCGTCAAGATCCGCCTTCACGTTTTCAAGTTCAGGCAGCATGGCTTCCACTTCTGCCCGAAGCTGGGCGGATTCCGCACGAAGTGTTTTGCTGTTGATAGGCAGCGTGACATTCAGCTTGTGCAGTAGCCTATTGGCCTTGTCGATCCGGTCCAGTTCTTCGGCGTGTTCTTGCCGATACTTTTCCTTTGATTTTGTAAAATGAATTCCGTTGTACTTCTCCCGGATCGGATTTAGCTCTTTCAGCGTCTTGACCGCATCCAGGATAGCGTCAATATCGCGGATGCGTTTCTCCTTTGCCTTTTTATCCGATTCCAATTCTCGGACTTTTCCGCTGGTGGCATTTAGCAGTCGGGCAAAATCCTTAATGGAATAGATGTCGTGATCCTTCATAAAGCACAGGACCGCCGCCTTCTCTTTCAGATCGTTGATGCCGCCTTTGTTGCGTGTGCCATTGCTCCAATCCCAGCGTTCCTTTTCCCGCAGATTATAGTAGGACA
>CACYET010000033.1 GCA_902773515.1 uncultured Eubacteriales bacterium
GCGCCCACCGCGGGCCTGCACTTCACGCCCGAATTGCTGGAGTAAATCAGGGCCAAGGGCGTGGACGTCGTGCCGGTGCTGCTGCACGTCGGCCTGGGCACCTTCCGCCCGGTGAAGGCCGAGAACATCGAGGAACACGAGATGCACTCGGAGTACTTCGAGGTCTCCGAGGACGCTGCGGCGCGCGTCAACGCCGCCCGCGCGCGCGGGAACCGCGTGATCGCCGTGGGCACCACCAGCGTGCGCACGCTGGAGTCCGCGGCCGAGGACGGAAGTCTCGTCGCCAAGCGTGGCGACACCAATATCTTCATCAAGCCCGGCTACCGCTTCCAGCTGGTGGACGCGCTGATCACGAACTTCCACCTGCCCGGCTCCACGCTCATCATGCTCGTCTCCGCCCTCTACGACCGCGAGCGCATCCTGGACGCCTATCGGATCGCCGTGGACATGGAGTATCGCTTCTTTTCGTTCGGGGACGCGATGCTGATCGAGTGAGGGGAAACCAGATTGCCACGTCAGCCTCACTCTCGTTCGGCTTCCTCGCAATGACGTTGTTCGACAGCGTCTCCGTTGTACGCCTGCATCTTGTTGTACGCCTGCACTCCGTTGTACATCTGCGTCTCCCTCTTACATCCGCGTCTCCGCCATGCGTCATTGCGAGGAGCGAAGCGACGTGGCAATCTGGTCCCCAACATCCCGCAACGAGTACTCTTCACGCATATACGCCGCCACCCCGCCACGTCATTGCGAGGAGCGAAGCGACGTGGCAATCTGGTCCCCAAACACAGAGGCCCCGCCAGCGCGGAGCCTTTCCTATTGCAACAACCCGTTATACAAATCCACCCATCCCGGATTCATGGACGCCACCAGCGCATCCTTGCGTCTGCGATTCCATCCCTTGATCTGCTTTTCGCGGCTGATCGCCGCCTCAACGCTGGCATGCGGCTCATAGTAAACCAGTCGATCCACGCGATAGCGGGCGGTGAAGCTGTCCGAATCGATGTGCGCCTTGTGCTCGTGTACCCTGCGAACGAGGTCGTTCGTCACGCCGATATAGATCACGGCGTTGGTCGCGTTGGCGAGGATGTAGACGTAATACTGCATGTGTGTTCTCCGAGTAAGAAATGCCAGGGAAACCAGATTGCCACGTCGCTTCGCTCCTCGCAATGACGTTTTGGGATGCCGAAGTTTATTCCCGCATTGTCTGTTTTGGGGAACCGGATTGCCACGTCGCTTCGCTCCTCGCAATGACGTTTTGGTGGATACCGATCGTACGCCAATATCGCTATCGCATACTGTGTCATTGCGAGGAGGCGCACAGCGCCGACGTGGCAATCTGGCCCTCTCTCTTACCGCCCCAGCGAATACCCTTCCTTCTCATACACCGCCAGCCAGCCCTTGAGGCGGTTGAAGAAGTCGGCGTTGTCGCTGGTCTTGGTCATCAGCTCGATCAGCTGCTCGTACATCTCCTGCTGGCGTCCGGAGAGCATCTTGCGCACCTGGTACTCGCCGTTCATCTCCTCCTCGCTGAGCAGGAGCTCCTCGCGGCGGGTGCCGGACTTCAAAAGGTCGATGGCCGGGAACACGCGCCGGTCGGACAGCTTGCGGTCCAGGTGCAGCTCCATGTTACCGGTGCCCTTGAACTCCTCGAAGATGATGTCGTCCATGCGGCTGCCGGTGTCTACCAGCGCGGTGGCGATGATGGTCAGGCTGCCGCCGTTTTCGATGTTGCGGGCCGCGCCGAAGAAGCGCTTGGGCTTGAACAGCGCCCCCGGATCGAGGCCGCCGGACAGCGAGCGCCCGGTGGGCGTGATGGTCAGGTTGTAGGCGCGGGCCAGGCGGGTGATGGAGTCCAGCAGCACCACCACGTCCTTGCCCATCTCCACCAGCCGCTGCGCCCGGGCCAGCACCATCTCCGACACGCGGGTGTGGTGCTCCGGCTCCTCGTCGAACGTGGAGTAGATCACCTCGCCCTGGATGGAGCGCTGCATGTCCGTGACCTCCTCCGGCCGCTCGTCGATCAGCAGCACGATCAGGTGCACGTCCGGGTACTGGCCGGTGATGGCGTTCGCCAGCTTTTTGAGCAGCGTGGTCTTGCCCGCCTTGGGCTGGGACACGATCATGCCGCGCTGACCCTTGCCGATCGGCGCGAGCATGTCCACCAGGCGAAGCGACAGGTCGCCCTTGCCCTCCGCGGGCTCCAGGCGCAGCCGCTCGTCCGGGTAAATGGGCACGAGGTCCTCAAAGCGCGGGCGCTCCAGCGCCTTCTCGGGGCTCTCGCCGTTGATCTGCGTGATGTAGAGGATCGCGCTGTAGCGGTCGCCCTCGCGCTGCGGTCGCGTCTTGCCCGCCACCAGGTCGCCGTTGCGCAGGTTGAAGCGGCGGATCTGCGCGATGGAGATGTACACGTCGTTCGGCCCGGGCAGGCAGTTCTCCGCCCGCAAAAAGCCGTAGCCGTCCGGCTGGATCTCCAGCACGCCCGCGCCCTCGCCGCAGTCGCCCGAGGCCAGCAGCTCCCCGGCGGCGGGGTTGGACGTCCGGTACTCCCCGGCGTAGGACTGCTCCGCGCGGGCCGGCGCGGGCCGCGACGGGGCGCGATTTTGGAAGGTCCGCTGGGCCGGGCGCGCATTGTCCTCCCCCGCGGCGTTCGCGGGGCGGAAGCTGCCGTGGGCGGGCGACGCGGCGCGGGGCGGCTGCGCGGGCTTCGGCGCCTCCGCGACAGGCTTCGCCTCCGGCTTCTCCGCGGGCTTGACTTCCTGCTTTTGCTCGGGCTTCGCGTCCTGCTTGGCGGCAGGCTTCGCGTCCTGCTTGACAGCAGGCTTGACCTCCTGTTTTACAGCGGGCTTTGCCTCCTGCTTTTGCGCGGGTTTCGCGTCCTGCTTGGCGGCGGGCTTGGCCTCTTGCTTGGCAGCGGGCTTTGCCTCCTGCTTTTGCGCAGGCTTCGCCTCCGTTGGTTCGCGGCGGGTCCGGGGCCTGCCGGGGCCGCGCTTCGGCTTCTGGTCCTTCGCCGCCTCCGCGGGCTTCGCAGGCTTGGGCGCGGCGGGCTTCTCAGCCTTCGGCGCGTCGGCCTTTGCGGGCTTCGGCGCGGCGGGCTTCTCCGACTCCAGCAGCAGCTGGATCAGCGTCGTCTTGTTCGTGCCCGCCGGGACCTTCACGCCGGCGTCCTTCGCCAGCTTGCGCAGCTCCACGACGGTCTTCATGTGCAGCGATTGATAGTCCATATTGACCTCCGATGGGGGTTGGGATGGGAAGAAGTGCAAAAAGAATGGGATGCGTCACTGTGTCTTTTTGCAGACGGCGATATCTCGGGTGATGGCCTGCTCCACCCAGTGCTCGAAGCCGTCCCAGCGGCCGCCCCGGAGCACCTCGAAGCCGGCGTCCTCCATCAGGCCGCGCACGCGATCGAGGCGCATGTTCTGGGCGTTGAACGACACGGCCACGGTGCCGCCCGGCTTCAGCGCGGCCCGCCAGCCGGGCAGCGCGCGCCGCAGCAGCGTCTCGAGCCAGTTGCCGCCGCGGTCCGCGCCGCGGGCCAGCTGCGCGTCGTGGCGCACGCCGTAGGGCAGGTCGCAGGCGACGATGTGAAAGGCGCTTTTCCCAAAGACCGCCTCGGCCTGGGAGGCGTCCGCATGCGCCAGCGACAGTTTGCCCGCGCGCCCGGCCTTGAAATCGGCGGCGTCGGGGGCGTACTCGAAGCGGCTCACGGCCGCCTGCCCCTTCTTCAGCGTCCGGGATTCGCGCGTCAGGGTGTGCTTGAAGCGGTGGTATTCCAGATAGCGCTTGAAGAAGCGCTCGGCCTCCTTCAGGTCGCCGCCGTCCACGTCCGCGCCGTCGGCGTCCCAGCCGTAGTTGGCCGCCACGAACAGGCTCGTGGCGCGGCCGCACATCGGGTCCAGCAGCCGCAGCGGCTCCTTCGCCCGGGGCCAGTAATCCCCGCCATAGAGCGCCGCGTTGATCAAGAGCTGCAAAAACAGCTCGTTGGTCTTGCCCTTGTACTTGAGGATGGCGGGCAGGTCGCCGCCCACGCGGGGCGCGGCCCGTCCGGCGACGGGCGCGAGCAGGCCGTCCCGCGCCTCAAACAGCGCGTAGAGCAGCGAGTGCGCGCGCAGCGCATCGATCGCGCCCTCGCCCAGCGGGCCGTCGCAGTCGACGGCCAGCGCAGGCAGCTCCAGCCCCGTCTCGCGGGCGATCCGCGCCCCGGGCGAGAGGCGTTCCAGCATCAGCCCCAGCTCGGCCTCGGCCAGGTTGACGGTCTCGGCCTGGTAGCGGGCGTTGGCGTGGGGCCACAGCAGCATGATATAACGCATATGTGGTTTTTCTCCAAAACGGACGAAGGAGCGCACGGTTGCGCGCGTTCGTTGCTATATACTTATGTTGCAGTCAGGCGAAACATACATACCGCGACCGGCGCGGCTGAACCATACGGCGCTCTTCGCGCCCCAGAAACCTTTGCAGATGGGTCAATCAGACGGTTTGTCTTTTGAAAACAGCCCCTCCGGGTGACCAGAGGGGCTTTCATTGGGCTTAATACTTGCGCTTGCGAGCGGCTTCGGCCTTCTTCTTACGCTTTACGCTGGGCTTTTCGTAGTGTTCCCTTTTCCTTGCTTCAGCGAGAATGCCATCGCGAGCCGTCTTGCGCTTGAACCGGCGCAGCGCGCTTTCCAATGATTCATTTTCCCGAATGCGTACCTCGGACATGTGCTTTCCCTCCCCTCGCGTTTGAATGGCAAATGCCAATGTAGCATGGGGTTCGCCACATCGTTTATTATACCTCAAACCTTATGTACTCGTCAAGCCTTGGAGGCGTTAAAAACCAGATTTTCACAAAACTTTGAGGATACGCCGCCAATTTGACAAACTTATCGATTCACGCCAGCGTGGTGAGAAGGGTTGCCAGGCAAGGAAACAAGCCCGCGCATGAGGGAGTTTACTCAAACCGTAAATGACCGATTGCGCGGGCGCGGTTGACACCGCATGGCAGCCCTTATCGCCGCGCTGTCAGGCCATCTTTTCCGCCATCTGCGCCCCGCCCAGCAAATGCACGTGCAGGTGGTTCACGGACTGGCAGGCGTCATGGCCGCAATTGCTGATGATGCGGAAGCCGCTCTCCGCCACGCCCTCCTGGCGGGCGATCGCACCCACGGCGCTGGCCAGGGCCGCGGCGGTCCCGGCGTCGCACTCGAGCATGTTGGCCATGTGCTTCTTCGGCACGATCAGCACGTGCACCGGCGCCTGGGGGTTGATGTCGCGGAACGCGAACACCGCGTCGTCCTCGTACACCTTGCTGCAGGGGATCTCCCCGGCGATGATCTTGCAAAACAGGCAATCGTTCATGAATAATCCCTCCGATTATTGATTTTCGATGATCGTTCCCAGCGCCAGCGTGCCGTCGGCGCTGTCCAGATGCACGCGGGCGATCCTCCCCGGCTCGGCCGCCGCGCGCACGCGCACGTACTGGCCGGTGTAGCCCTCGGCGAGGCCCGCGCCCACCGGCGTCTCGAAGAGCACCTCCTGCACCGTGCCCATGAGGCCCGACACGAAGCGCCTCTCCAGCCGGTTCCCCAGCTCGATCAGCCGCCGCGCCCGCTCCTTCTTCACGGCCTCGTCCACCTGGCCCTCCATCCCGTCGGCCAGCGTGCCGCTCCTGCGGGAGTACGGGAACACGTGGATCCGCGCGAGCCGCGCTTCCTCGGCGAAGGCCATCGTCTCGTCGAACTCCGCGTCCGTCTCGCCGGGAAAACCCACGATGATGTCCGTCGTCACGGCGCAGTCCGGCATGTGCGCCCGCAAGAGCTCCGCCGCGCGCAGGTATTCCCCGGGCGTGTAGCGGCGGCGCATCCGCTTCAAAACCGCCGCGCTGCCCGACTGCAGCGACAGGTGAAACTGGCGCATCAGCCCCGGCAGGTCCGCGCACGCGCGGGCGAAGTCCTCCGTGACGGTCACGGGCTCCAGCGAGCCCAGCCGCACCCGGCGCACCCCCGGCGCGCCGTGCACGGCGCGCACGGCGTCCATCAGCGTCTCATCCGTGCCCCGGCCGTAGCTGGCCAGGTGGATGCCGGTCACCACGATCTCCCGGTAGCCCGCCGCGCCCAGGCGCGCGGCCTCCTGGGCCACCTCTGAAAGCGGCATCGAGCGCACCGGCCCGCGGACGCTGGGGATGATGCAGTAGCTGCAATACCGGTCGCAGCCCTCCTGGATCTTCATGGCGGCGCGGGTCTTGCCCTCGTGGCGCGACACGAACAGGTTTTCAAACCCGGCGTCCTTCAAGGGCGACACAGCGTTGATCGTCGTGCCCGCGTCGAGCGCCCGCTCCAGCAGCTCGACCACCTCTCCCCGGCGCTGAACGCCCAGCACCAGCCGCACGTTGTCCATCCGCGAGAGCCTTTCGGCCTCGCGCTGGGCAAGACACCCGCACACCACGATGGCGCAGTCCGGGTGCTCGCGGGCGGCGCGGCGGATGGCCTTCATCGACTTCTGGTCGCCGGTGCCGGTGACGGTGCAGGTGTTGATCAGGACCACGTCCGCCTCGCCCGGGAACGGCACGACGGCGTAGCCCGCGCGCTCGAACGCCTCCAGCATAGCCTCGGTGTCGTACTGGTTCACCTTGCAGCCAAGCGTATACGATGCGATAGTTTTCATAAAACTAGATGTCTCCCCACAGTTGCATCGCCAGCGCGGCGGCGACCACGGCGGCGGTCTCGGTGCGCAGGATGCGCGGCCCGAGCGTGACGGTCCGCCCGCCGACGGCGCGCATCGCGTCCACTTCCGCCGGCGACATGCCGCCCTCGGGGCCGATCACGACGCCGATGTCCCGCGCGTCCGGCAACTGCGCGTACACGTCCCGCATCCGCGCGCCCCGGGCGTCCTCCCAGGGGATCAGCAGCGCGTCGTGGCGGGCCATCCGCGAGAGCGCCTCGCGCCAGTCCAGCGGCTCGGTCACGTCCATAGGCAGGCCCCGGCCGCACTGCTTGGCGGCCTCGCGGGCGATCTTCAGGAGCCGCTCGCGGCGCTTCATGCCGTCCCTGCCGTCCAGCTTCACCACGCAGCGCTCCATCTTCACCGGCGCGAGCCGCGCCGCGCCCAGCTCCGTCAGCTTCTGGGCGATGAAGTCCAGCTTGTCGGCCTTCGGAAGCCCCTCGTACACGGTGATCCGCACCGGGGCCTCGTTGCTGGGCAATTCCTCCAGCAGGCGCACCGCGAGGCCGTCCGCCTCGACGAGCTCCCCGCGCCAGCGCCGCCCCGCGCCGTCCATCGCGCAGACCTCGTCCCCGGCGCGCAGCCGCAGCACCTTCGCCGCGTGCTTCGCCTCGTCGGCGGGCAAGAGCGCGATATCCTCTGCGGGGGTTTCGATGTAAAAGCTGTGCATGGCAAACCTCGAACGCTTGACAGACAAGGTGTTTCGTCGTATAATAATGACGGAGAGCGAACCACGCACGCGGTTGCTCCTCCGAGACTCTTGACTTTGGTTCTTGGTCAAGAACCGCAATCAGTCGTCACCGGCCAGGGTGGCGGCTGTTTTCTTTGCGATCCTTCACGATTATGGTGATGGTATACCTTCCGATGTGGAATGTAATTCGCATGCGCCCACCTCCTTTCCGGAGGTAGACTAGCAACCGCCTGCGCGTTTGTCGTCCGCTCTCGGTTCCTTTCGGAACGACATCATTTTACCCCATTCTCAAAGAGTTGTCAATCCCGCTTCCGCGCCGCCATCGCGCACCACTCGCCCTGGTTCAGGTCGTCCAGGATCTCGTAGTTCGCGGCGATCAGCGCGTCGCGCACGTCCTGGCGGCGCTCCACGGAAATGCCGGAGCAGATGAAGATGCCGCCGTCGGCGATGCGCGCGCGCACGGGCCCGGCCAGCAGGATGATCACGTCCGCGATGATATTCGCGATCACCACGTCGCCCGTCTCCTGCACCACGTCCAGCAGGTCGCCGCAGCGCACCTCGATCACGTCGCCGAAGCCGTTGATGCCCGCGTTCTCGGCAGCCACGCGCGCGGCCACGGCGTCCAGGTCGGTGGCCAGCACGGGCCTTGCGCCCATACAGGCCGCGGCGATGGCGAGGATGCCGGTGCCGGTGCCGATGTCGATCACGCGGTCGCCCGGCTTCACGTACTTCTCCACCAGCTGAACGCACATGCCCGTGGTCTCGTGGGTGCCGGTGCCGAAGGCCATGCCGGGGTCGATCTCGATCACGTGGTCGCCGGGGCGGACGTCCGCGTCCTCCCAGCTGGGCTTCACGACCATGTGCTCGCCCAGCCTGAACGGCTTGAACGCGGCCTTCCAGCTCTCGGTCCAGTCCTGCTCGGCCACGTCGTGGCGCAGGGTTTCCAGCTTGCCCAGGTCGATGCCCAGGTCCATGCCGCGCAGGCGGCGCAGCTCGGATTCGATGAACGCGACGCGGTCCGGGAGTTTTTCGTCCGCCTCGAAGTAGCCGGTCACCTTCACGTCGTCGCCGATGCGCCTGGCAATGGCCTCGTCGATGATGTCCCACTGGCCCTCGGGGCGCTGGTTCGCGGTCACGTCGTTCTTGTCCTCGATCATCGTGCCGGTGCTGCCCGCGTCCATCAGCACCTGCGAGACGAGGTCGCTGCCCTCGGTGGTGGTCAGCACCGTGTATTCCATCCAGTCCATTGATGTCGCTCCTCGTGGTTTTTCGCGCGCCGGGCGCGCTCTTTCATGCCATGACAACAGTATACCACAGGATCGCCGCGCGGCGCAATCCCGTTCAGTACACCTTCCCCAGCCACAGCCCGACGATCGTCATGAAGGCCAGCAGCGCGCACTCCGCCGCCAGCAGCGCGGCGAAGCCCCGCTTTCGCGCGGGGATCCGGGCCAGCATCGGATAGAGGGCGTAGGCGGCGGACAGGTAGCGCGGGCCGCTCAGAAGCCAGGTCGGCGCGAAGCTGACGTAGAAGAACGCCAGCAGGTAGGCCACATCGCCCGGCGATTCCCGCTTGCGCCGCCAGGCCAGCAGCGCGGGCACCGCCGCGATCAGCAGCGCCTGCGGCCGCCAGACGCCCAGCTGGTACAGGTGGTCGTCGTAGTCCAGCGCGTTGCACAGGCAGTAGCGGAACGTGTTGGCCAGCGTGCCCATGTTCTGCGACCAGTGCTCCCGCTGGAACACCATGAATTGCAGCGGGTTGCCGTACAGCCGCCAGTTGCCGTACAGGTACAGCAAAAGTCCCAGCGCCACCGGCAGCACCGCCAGCGCGCCGATCAGCGCCCGGGCCGCCGTGCCGCGCGACGGGTGCGCCTCACGGTCCGCGCGCAGCCACTCCCAGTAGATCGGGATCGCCGCCGCCATGCCCACGATGCGGGCGTTCGCCGCCAGCGCGCCCAGCAGCACCGCCAAGACGAACCGCCGCCGCCGCGCGCAGAGCACCGCCAGCAGCGTCAGCAGCAGGAACAGCGATTCCGTGTAGGGGATCGAGTAGAAGTAGGTCATCGGGCAAAACAGCGTCAGCAGCATCGCCCGACGCCCCAGCGCCGCGCCGCCCTCCCCCTCCGCCAGCCGGAACATCGCAAAGCCGCAGCCGACGAGCGCCGCGTTGGACACGATCAGCGCCGCCGCGAACGGGGACAGGCCCGTCAGCAGATGCAGTCCCAGGCCCAGCGCCGGATAGAGCGGCAGAAACACGATGTGCAGCCGCGGGTCGCCCTCCGCGACGTACCAATTCTCGATGATGCCGAGGTAGTGGTCGGCGTCCCACGGGCGCAGCCTGCCCTCGAGGTACATGAAGAAGTCCGCGGGGCTGCCGGTTTCGATCCAATGCCAGGCGAAGCACGCCAGCAGGACCAGCAGCCGCGACGCCGCGAACGCCGCCAATACCTCGGCCAGCACGCGCTTCCACGGCAGCGGGGCCGGCGGCTCGGCGCGCGGGGCGACGGGATCGACGAGCGCCGTCCGGAAATAGCGAATGAGCTCCGCGACCACCAGCGCCGCGAAGCCCGCCATGATCAGACGGCCCAGCCAGAGTCCCACCGCGTCCAGGTTCATGCCAAAACCCCAATCGCATTCGATGTTTCCATGATTATAGCATTATTCCCCGGGTTGGACAAGGTATGTCGCGCAAAGATAACCGACGGAAAAAAAGAGGACCGGATTGCCACGTCGCTTCGCTCCAAACGCTTCGCTAGGCCTGCGGCAACGCAATGACACGCAACGCGAAATCAACGCGCAGCGTCATTGCGAGGAGGCCGAAGGCCGACGTGGCAATCCGGTTTCCCCACACATTTTTTGCGTCCCTTACCGGAACGCGTCCTTCACCATGTCGATGAACGACTTTTTCTTTTCGTACTGCCCGTTGGTGGTGGTGCCCTCGAACTGCCTGAGCAGCTCCTTCTGCTGCTTGGTCAGCTTCTTGGGGATCTCCACCACGGCGGTGACGTACAAATCGCCCCGGGTGTCCGGGTTGCGCAGGTGGGCGATGCCCTGGCCACGCACGCGGAACACCTGCCCGGGCTGCGTGCCCTCGGGGAAGTCGTACTGGATGGGCTTGCCCAGCGTCGGCACATCCAGCTTCGCGCCCAGCGCCGCCTGGGTAAAGGTCAGCGGCATTTCGATGTACAGATCGTCGTCGCGCCGCCTGAACAGCTTGTGCGGCTTCACGTTCACCACGATCAGCAAATCGCCCGGCTGACCGCCGCGCTCGCCCAGGCCGCCCTGGCCGCGGATGGTCAACACCTGGCCGTTGTCGATGCCCGCGGGCACCTTCACGGTGCGGCGCTTGCTGACGCGCACCTTGCCGCGCCCGTGGCACTTCTGGCAGGGCTCGGTGATGATCTTGCCCGCGCCGCGACAGCGCGAGCAGGTGCGCACGTTCTGGATGCGCCCGAACGGCGTGTTCGTCACCACGCGCTCCTGGCCGGTGCCCTGGCAGGTGGGGCAGGTGTCCACCTTGCTGCCCGGCTTCGCGCCGGAGCCGTTGCAGGTGGGACACGCCTCGTCGCGCACCAGGTTGATCTCCTTCTCGCAGCCCAGGGCCGCTTCCTCGAAGGAGATGGTCAGGTCGTAGCGCAGGTCGTCGCCGGGGATCGGGCCGTTTTGCCGCGCGCCGCCGCCGAAGCCGCCGCCGAACACCGAGGAAAAGATGTCCTCGAAGCCGCCGAAGCCGCCGCCGGAGAAGCCGCTGAAGTCGCCGAACCCGCCGAAGCCGCCCGCCTGCGGGCCGTCGTGGCCGAACTGGTCATACTGGGCGCGCTTCTGGGGATTGGAGAGCACCTGGTAGGCCTCGTTGACCTCCTTGAACTTCTCCTCGGCGGACTTGTCGCCCGGGTTCACGTCCGGGTGATACTTCTTCGCCAGCGTGCGGTAGGCCTTCTTGATGGCCGCCTCGTCCGCGCCCTTCTGCAGGCCCAGGACCTCGTAGTAGTCTCGTTTGTTTGCCATTTACTCAACCCCCAAGGGGGCAAGGGCGAAGCCCTTGCCCCCGGAGAAATGTTTGCTTCTATCGCTTAGTTCCCATCCGTGAACTCGCTGTCCACGGTGCCGTCGTCGTTGACGTTCGCGCCGCCGCCGGGGTTGCCGGCGTCATAGCCCGCGCCGGGGTTGCCCTGCGCGCCGGCCTGCTGGTACACCTTGCCGAAGATGTCCATGGTCTGCTTGCTGAAGCTCTCCATGGCGCTCTTGATCTGCTCGACGTCGTTGGACTGGCGGGTCTGCTTGAAGGACTCCAGCTCGCTCTCCAGCTTCGCCTTGTCGGCGGGGTCCAGCTTGTCGCCCAGGTCCTTGATGGTCTTCTCGGTCTGGTAGATCAGGTTGTCGGCCTGGTTGAAGGTCTCGGCCTGCTCCTTGTTCTTCTTGTCCTCGGCGGCGAACTGCGCGGCCTCGTCCACGGCCTTCTTGATCTCCTCCTCGCTCATGTTGGAGGAGGCGGTGATGGCGATGGACTGCTCCTTGCCGGTGCCCAGGTCCTTGGCGGACACGTGCACGATGCCGTTGGCGTCGATGTCGAAGGTGACCTCGATCTGCGGCACGCCGCGGGGCGCGGGCGCGATGCCGGTCAGCTGGAAGCGGCCCAGCGTCTTGTTGTAGGCGGCCATCTCGCGCTCGCCCTGGAGCACGTGTACGTCCACGGAGGTCTGGCCGTCGGCCGCGGTGGAGAACACCTGGGTCTGCTTGACGGGGATGGTGGTGTTGCGCTCGATCAGGCGGGTGAACACGCCGCCCAGGGTCTCGATGCCCAGGGACAGCGGGGTGACGTCCAGCAGCACGATGTCCTTGACGTCGCCGCCCAGCACGCCGCCCTGGATGGCAGCGCCCACGGCCACGCACTCGTCGGGGTTGATGCCCTTGAAGGGCTCCTTGCCGGTGATGCGCTGCACGGCCTCCTGCACCGCG